>NZ_DAONKG010000019.1:0-18771 GCF_035406105.1 Methanospirillum sp. | reverse complement strand
CCGCATGTGCCTTTCCCACCACAAATCGCCTCAAACTGAATACCTGCTTCACGTATGGCATCAAGAACGGAGGTTCCGGCCGCGACGGTCACCATCCGGTTCATCGGCTGAAAAAGTATTGAAACTAAAGAACTCACGATTATTCTTCCGATGGAGGCCAACGCTCTCGAATCATCTGTCCAATTCCGGATGAGTCCCGTGGCCCGACCAGGACCCGCCAACCGGTCTCATCCTCAGTTTCTCCTGAAAGCCGGGCAGCAAGACCAGGAATAATAAGAAACCGGTGAGATACTAAAGAATCAGCCTTGAATTGTTTTAATGATTCGGCAATCTTTGAGGCGGTCAGATATCTGCCGGCAACAGCAGCCTCTACCGAGAGTCCGCTGGTGTCAATAACGATAAGATAACAGTCAATTTTTGCAGCTTTGATATCTGATTCAACGGTGAAATATGTCAGGGCATAATTTGAGGTGATAAGAACCGGTGCATTCTTGTCAGGATTGCCAAATGTTCTAACGCCGGGATCAACCGAGACCGGTTTTCTCGGATCAGTATAGAGACCAAACCGCCAGATTAGCTGGGGAAGAAGCGTCCATCCCTCAATGCTGTGCATAATGAGGATATCAGCATACCTGGTGATGAGCATGGATGCAAGATAGGCCTCCTGCCACCGGTTTAAATTATCGGATAATTCCTGACCATTCCAGACCGAAATTGGTGTTCCAAGGAGAGGATATCCAAACAACGTATCAAAATTCCGGATTGCGGTCTTTCGAATCGTGGTAAAGAGATGAATGGTTTTTCCAATATTCTCACTGTGAAATGTCCCGGGATCAAGGACCATATCTTCAATACCCCATTCCTGTAATGTTCGTACCAGCGTACGGAGGAGTGACAGGTCTCCTGGTGCGGATACCACAATCGGACATCCGGACTGGAGCACAATTTCACCCATCTCCTTCCAGTTATCTCTGGTTATTGCGAAAATGAGGGGCTTTCTTTCGGAGCAGACCGCTATTCCGGCTTTTATAATCGCAGGGTTTGTGCTGCATAGAATGAGGGGAAGATCAGAATATCTGCATGCAGACCTGACGACTTCCTGGAATCGTTCAGGATTTTGTGTGACTGAACGAATCGCAAGTGCATCAAGTGTTAGAGTTCTGCCGATGTATGTGTATTTGAAATCCTGAATTTTTGAAATTCTTTCATTAATCTGTTCGTCATTCAAATCATCGGCAATATCGATAGCAATGGGCGGGGGGTTCTGATAGGTGAATTCATGCCTGTACAAGACATGTTTTCCCCCTACCGCCAGACGATGGGTATCGGTCCCAAAATGAATCGTACGAACCGGAGGGGCAAGGAGATGTAAAAGTTTTTTCAGATCCTTCTCATATTTTTTTGTCAGAAGGGGGGGACACCCTTCAATGACTGCTTCACCGTTGACGACCCTGGTTGCAAACGCCATACAGTTGGGTTCACCACATGCTGCACAATTCGTTCGTGGCAGGAGTTTGTACACGTCAATGGGACTGATCTCACGGATACTTTTTCTGTGTTCATCGGTCATCCTGTCCACCTCACATCGGTATGGATACCCAGTCAGCACATCCTTCTTTTTCGTCTGTCTTTCGCATAAGCCGTCCTGCAACCTCACGAAGGGTTGTGACTGCCAGTGGATGCATCATTAAAAAGATATCCACACCGGCAAGCAGCAAAGTAAGCCCCCCGATGGTCTCCCATAATGGCCCCCTGAGATCGTTTTTCCCAAATTCCGGGCCCAGATCCATCCATGCTTCCCGGGCTGACCAGGCATTCGTACAGGCAGAGATGGTTGGATGAGAGAGTTCCATATCCCCCATTAATGCTGCAAACCGTGCCCGTTCATGGATTGAAAAGGAATATTCAAGACCATATCCAAGGGCGACTGTAGTCAGGTCAATCAAAAGCCGTTCCGGAGGGAAATATTGATATATTCGTCGATTCAGCTCCTTTGCACTATTAAGGTCAAGCCCGGTAAATGCAAGCAGACAATGACCATGTTTGTCTGCGGCCTTGCAGACCGGTTCAAGTGTTTTGGCATCTGCCATATCCGAGGTGACCGAGTTGAGAAGCAGTCGTTCTCCTTCAGCCATCGCTGCAATCTCGGTAAAGGTCTCTGCATCCTTTTTTGGATCCCCGCATCCACCGATGATAAGAGGAACATCAACAGCCTGCAGAACTTCCTCAACCGTTCGTGATGCTTCACGGGGAGATCTGTTCTGAATGAGCGGATCCGTCGAGAGGAGATGTACGGTGACCATATCAGCCCCGAACTGCTCAACATTCATTCGTGCCCATGCTGCTGGATCATCTATCACGTCGGTCAGATGACTTTTGAGGGCTTTTGGCATCGGGACCCGGGTATCAAAGACATCCAGAGAGATGACCGGAGGGTGGACTGGTGGCGAATCCGGGTGGGTAAAGGGAATTGATGTCGATCCTCCGACAGTCACCGTTCTTGCCCGGGTTCCTCCCTCGGTTTTTGTTGCTCCAAGGGTGACCTCTCGAATCTGCGATGGAAACACATCCGGCTCAATCCGGAATTGCTCCACAATAAGGTCTTCAGGCCGTGGAAGAACCGTTAATGATGGTTTTCCATCAGGCATCACATCTCCTTTTAACGGGGGGTGGATCCCTGCAGGTACTATCCCTCCAAGGGGAAGCCAGAGCTCAAGTTCACCAAGTTCCAGTTCAACATGCTCAAGTTCAATCTGCCTTCCAGAGAAGAGTTCAGCAAGACCGGGACCGAGCATCCGAATGATACCGGAAAAATCTTGTTTATCCTGATCAGACATTTTTCCCTCCCCTTTTTGTGGAATGTGAATCCGCAGGCTGGATAATCACTCGTTCGGCATAAATCCTGGCATTTTTCAGGATAATTTTTATTCCGCCTGCCATGAGCGGCAGTTCCCCAATGGACATGACCGGTGCAGGTTCTGATATTTCTGATGCTGGTTCTTCAATCTCTTCAGGTATGATCCATTTTGAAACAACGGGATGATGCTGACTGGAAAGAAATGTTTTCAGGGATTCAATATCACTGGCATCCTTTTCGGTTGCAATAGCAGGTGCAATATCCTGCGGAATAATTCCCTGGAGCATCTCTTTAATCTCTGCCGGCATCCAGACAACTGCTTTCCATCCTCCGTCAGCCTGTAAGAATTTGACTGATCGCATATATTCAAGGGATATACCATGAAAACCTTCCACCTGCCGTCCTCCGGCTGTTGAATCAGCAAGGGTTGAGAATGGCAGACCATTGACGGTAGGGCCTGAAAACCGGCGGTGAACAATGCCAAAGCCTTCAACTTCAGGGATGTAAAAAGCGATGGCTTCAAAACATCCGCATGATGTATGGGGATAACCGAATGCAGAGTAGAGCCAGACGCGGTCAACCTCTCCCATCGAACGCTTTGAAGCATGTTCATTGACTCCCGAATATTCGCCATGTTCTGCATCTAGCACATCTCCTTTTGCTATGGGAAAGATGGGTCCTTCAGGATCCATTCTTGCCGCAGCCCTCCCGTCAAACCAGCTGATGGCCCCACAGTTTGCGTATCGCTGAGGGGTAATCACACAGATATGGGATGGGGCAAAAGACTGACAGAGGGCACACCCGTAAAAGGTATCCACCTCTTCATCGAGCAGTCCCCGTGCCCGTGCATCACGTTCTTCATACCGCTCCCGTGCCTGGGTATATGTCTTTAAAAACTCCTCTCCTCCTGTAAAGAAAGTGATCTGAATCTTTTGGATGATGGGAAGCTCGCTCCGGTATAAACTGATAAGTACACTGCCAATCTGGTGAAATGACGTGAGTCCTTTGGCAAATGATCGCTTTCCAACCCGCACCCAGAGATCATACCGCTGGTTCAGATGCATGACTCCCTGGATATAGTTCAGATATTCATGAATGCGACGCTCAAGGACACCTTCCAGATCCTCTTCCAGTTTCTCCCCTGCAACCTCAACCAGGATTCCAAATGGATAACTTTTCCCTTCTTCAAGGTCGGATAAATCAGGCCCGATAATCGTTACTTTTCCGTCAGTTATCTCATCAGGTTTTTTTACCAGAACAAGTTCAAATTTTTCGGATACTTTCGGCCCTCCCAGTTCAACCCTCATCTCCTCTTTTCTGATGCGCTCCCCTTCATGGATGAGTCCTACTTCAACCGGAATATCTTCAAACATGTGCTTTCTCTTCTCCCTGATGCATATGCTCTGATTGGATATGATCAATCAGACGTTCTGTCTCTTCTTTCCAAGTGATATGCTTCATATTCCCATATGACCAGTGTGCATGCGGATAATATCTCGGATCAAGGGAGATTATTTTTGTTTGAGGAGCATTCTGTTTCAGCCCTGAAAACAGAAGCGAACCGAGTGCATATGAGAATCCGATAATGCACACCAGATCATACTGCCCGTTTCCGTCAAGACCTTCCCAGGTGGGATCCCTGAGGCGGTCAAGTATCTCCATACTTCCATATACTCCTGATACATCAAGCCCTCGTGACAAAAGTTGTCCTGCAATGTGCGATGTGCAGATGATCGGAATATTCAGGGATTCATGCAGAACAGATACAAGTCTGATGATAACGTCTGTCCTCGAGCTGTCGGTCAGTGATTCATGACCGATAATGATAAGAGGATGTTTTGCTTTTTTTATCAGGGATATGAGAACATCAGGTTTTGTAATGACAAGCGCCTGTCTGGTGCCGCCCATCTCGGACCTGATCCAGGCTTCCTGAGCAGGCATCATACCCCTCCTTTACGGGTACGGATTTGAGACTTCAGAAGTGTGGGGTCAGGAATTGGCCTTTCTTTCAGACCTTTCTCTGCAAGAAGCGGGAGGAGTTCCTCCTTCATGGTGATGGGAATATCTGCCTGAGACCGGATAAAGAGGTGAATGTCATCAGGCAGTATCCCATAGAGCCGCTGGTAGAGATCAATATAATGGGTCAGTTTCATGGACCTGCCACGCGAGGTATCATTCGGTCTCATACAGAGTTTTGCGATGAGAACCATAGCCTCCTCTTTTGTCTCGGCGGTTACGAAAAGATGCTCTGGTACCGGACCGACCAAAACTTTCTCTCCGGATCTGGAATCATATACATACCAGTCATCTTCATGATCCTTCCTTCCCAAAAGCATCCGGCGATATTTAGCCCCATGCGGACCAACGATAACGGGAATGCCAAGACGCCAGAATCCTGCTGCAATCGCTGCAGCTTTCTGCGACATCGCTCCCCATGCAACCCCGACTGCACCGACGCGATTATACACATAATCGGCAATCTCTTCATAGTTACCCCGTAATGGCCTTTTTGCAAAAATACTTGCTATTTTTATGGCCGCACCAGCAATATGGGCGTTTGATACACAAGAACCGACGTTTACAATACCACCGGCATCAAACCGGCCGTGAAACTCTTCATAGGGGGTCTGACCATCTTCATTGCGGTACATCCCGATTGCCATTGCCGAACATCCAGATGCAACGGAGATATATCTTCGTTTTGCAAATTCACGTGCCATCTCGGCAACTTCAGATGCCCCATTGGGAAAATTGGCACATCCGACAAAAGCAACGACGCCTGGAATCTCCCCAAGAACAATCGGGCCTCCGACTTCGCGAATCTCGATATCCTGAATTGCCCCTCTCCCTGCCCGGACGGTGTATTTCTCCTCACATACACGTTCCTGTGCAGCTGCTACGAGAGAACTGTGGATGGGGATTCCTTTATTGCATACATCATCGCATCGTCCGCATCCGATACACCGTTCATATATCGCAGCAAGGTGTGAGAGATCACCACCAGCTGCCTGTTTCATTGCGTCCGGGAGTGGTGTCTCATTCGGACAGGCACGAGTACACTCCATACACCCCCCGCACCGTTTGGCAAGTTCAATCAGTTCTTCAGAGGTTGGTATGACACCTTGCTTTTTCTTCTTTCTGATAGCATGTGACTGAATAGCTGCCCGGACTGCAACCTCACCCACCTTTTGTGAATCAAGGATAAGGACTCCCGGCACCGTGCCTGATATCAGGTCGGCAACAATCGCATCAGGGTCATCATCGGTCCGGTCTGCAAGACCCGCACAGTTCTTCGAACTGGTGGCAATAAGCGGTGACTGAATATTTCCTGCTTCAATCAGAAGATCTGCCCTGACACATTGTTCATCCACGACAATAAGGTCCGGAATGCCACTTCGGATATACCGGAGCTGCCATGAGATAGGGCCGACAATTTTTGCACTTGGGTCATACCTCGTAAGATCGATTGCCGTGCAACAGATACCGGTTACTTCGATTGTTCCGGCTAGTCCATGATTGCGTGAATAATTGATAATATCAATAGCCGGTGGAACATTATGTCCAATCACGAGGATGACTGGTTTTTCAGGGTCAATTGTTCCAAGACCAAGATCGATCAAAGCAGCATCAGGGTCAGCTTTTGGGAGATTAAATGCCGAAATTTGTGCGATATCTGCAAGTTCAAGCCCAACATGATCGAGCATACCGGCATGAAAGACCTTGGATTCAAAATCGAGGGGATCGCTCTCCTGACCGGTATGAGCAGCAGCCAAAAGTTCGGTCACCTGACTTTCAAGGTAATCAAGAACGATCTCAAGATCTCCAAGTGTCTGTGGTTTTATTCCACAAACCAGGCGAATCATAGGTGCTTCAACATCGACATTCAAGCCTCCCACATCAAGAGGGGTTCGCCTGCCTTTTATGTGTATAAGATGATGTACCAGATGCCGTCCATGACTGATATGAGTCGCTGCCCCGATACAGGCGGCAAGAAGCACAATACGAGATTGCTGAGCCTCCATACCAATCCCGCATGCTCCCCTCTTCCCCCCGGAAAGGTCACACTTTCCATAGGTACATAAACAGCAGAGATCACAAAAAGGAATGTACAATGGTTTGTACCGGGTAAGGAGCATCCTGTCCCAGTTTCGGAGTGCGGTATGATCAGGGAAAGGTGTTGGCCCTTCCTTTTCGTCCCATTGTTCTCCCTTGATCGTGCCTATCTGAATGTCCAGATCCTTTACGGATCCGGTAGAGCTTTTCGCTTCGCTCACACGTATATGAATATTTTTTCTGTTCACAGGTATCCGGCCGGAAAGTTGCTTCTCATAAGTAGCAATTCATTATGGTTTAATGATTTACCTCTGTTGATCATTCTTCATGTACACCAACCATGGAAATATTATGAATATTCGGCATTTTTAATTATTTTCTCTATAGAAGCCGGACCTGGATTTTCAGAAGGACTCCCCAATAGTTTTTGTCCTGTAATTGTTCGTTTGAGTACGTCCTCATCAAATGATATCTTTCCAAGATATGTGATATCAGGAACAGATTGTGCTTTTTCAACAAGCTCTTCAGGGAATAAAAACCCCCCTACCGACATAAACCGGTCATACTGAATTCCGCATTCATCTGCAATTTTTTTTGCCCGTGCCAGATGAGCAAATGATTTGGCTGACGGTCCAAGGACGTCAATGATATCATGAACCTGCGCAGTAACCCGTCGGTTTAAATGTTCCAATCCTCCTGGTGCATCTATAATGACATAGCGGTATTGTTTGATAAGTCGGGAAAGAGCATCACGAAGGGCAGCATCAGGCATGCAATAACAACCCTCCACCCATTTTGTGCCGATGGCGATGAAATCAAATGATTCACCTTCATACATACCATCCTGCCAGATTCTCTGTTCAATCCGTTCAGATGGTGGTATTCCGATGGTTGTTCCCCCTTTTTCGATAAAGGTCTCTTCGATGAGTTCTGCAATGCTTTTCTTCCCTTCATCTGCAAGATCGACTCCTATCATCTCGCCCAGACTCTGATCCGGATCAAGGTCTACCAATAACAGGGGTGTTTGATGAGTTCTGATAAAATAATCTGCAATAAGACTCACAAATGAGGTTTTTCCGGTCCCTCCCCGGCCCATAATAACAATGGTCTTCATTATGATAGTGCTCCTTCAATCCAATGCCTAAGAACGCTGATCGCTCGTGTTGCCGGAGTGGTAAGGGTAACTGGTGAAATTCCTCTGATCCCGGCATTGAGAATCTCTCCGTCATAGGGTATAAGTGCTGCAACCGGAACCTGAGCTGATGAAGCCATCCTCACTATTTGCTCTTTGGTTTCTGAATCCAGGACCCGGTTTCCAACAAGAGCAATCAATGGAATGCCCCCGTCACGGGCAAGACGGACAATCCGTTCAGCAGTTACCAAAGACGCCTGGTGAGCATCAGTAACAACCAGCATCACGTCAACATGCTCTGCAGTCCCTCTACCAAGATGCTCTATCCCTGCTTCCATATCCAGTATTACGACTTCATCAGAAGTCATAAGATGGCTGATAAGTGTCCTGACAACACTGTATGCCGGGCAGGCACACCCGGATCCCATCGCCTGGACAGTTCCCATAACAAGCAGTGATACTCCGCATGGTGTCATAACCGACTGGGACTGGATGATATCATCAACCGGGAATACCAACTTAAATACTCCCGGAAAGTCAGTCTTCGTCTTTTCCTCAATGAGGGGAATATTTTCGGCTATTGGTGTAATTTTTTCTAGTTTTTCCTGAGTCAAGCCAAATGTCAATGCAAGATTTGGTGATGTATCTGCATCAATTGCAATAGTTCTCGTCCCTTCACTGGCATACTGGCATGCAAGGGTCCCGGAAATGAATGTCTTTCCAACCCCTCCTTTCCCTGTGACGGCGATTTTCATATAACGGGACCTCGGTGAAAATTATGAAAATTCGATCTCATCTTTCACCATTCATCTTTATAAAGGTATTAAATGTTTGGTTTTCAAATTGAAATTTTCTGACCGAACTGTTGTCGAGTCAATTTTGTCAGGCAAAAGAATTTTATCGAGATCCATTGTTATTACATTTAGATTTCGCTATATTTACCCAGATATCTTCAAATTAATTCCTGTTGATAATATTCTTATACTCAATATCAGTTTCTCACTGGAAACATTGAAGACTACAGTCATTGATATACCCACGGTGAGAGACCATGACAGATCAGGTACATATCCAGATCATACTCCTGCTGATATGTTTCGGATTAATGGCAGGAGGTTCTACTGCTGCAGTTCCTGTACTCAGGGCACATGAGGTACCGGGTGCATTGACAATGCTGCTTCCGGCTGGATGGAATATTGATAATTTTCAGTGTCTCGGGATAAGCATAACTAATCCACAAGACCCAACCTATGGTATTATGTTTCTTTCTCAATTACATCAATATCCGAATCTTCTTCCCTATGGGACAACCCCCGAACAATATGTAGAGAACTATTTCAGCCAGGATCTTGCGTTGGGAGGAAAGGTGGTTGATAATGTACAGATTTTGCGATATACTGATACCGATGTAAGTGGCATCAGTGCCTTTGGCGGTATTCATGTCAAACCAATGGAAGTCTCTCTAAAAATAAACGGAGTTCCGGTTATCGCATATTTGACGGTTGGGACATATGATATCTATGTCGGGACGGTTGTTGCGTATCTCTGGGGATTTTATGGACCTGCTGCAACTATTGCTGAAGATGGCCCAATTATGAAACAGGTATTTGACTCAATCAGGTACGACCAGGATTACCTGGCTGAATGCAGACGCTTGATGAAATGGGGAGATTAAAACTCTCTTAAAATCTTTTTATTGACCTTTTGATAAAATTTTACCATCCTTTGTTTAGAGAAATGCCGAAAATCTCATCATTTACCTGATTCTTAATCTCTTTCATCATAAAAAGATCCTGGTTTCGCACGATAATAAGACGAACACCTTTTCCCGGAGTCCTGAGTAATCCTTTCCATACCTATTATATCCGCAGATCTGTTTCCTGATAGTCCATTGTGAAGAACCGGTGAGTTTAGAGAGTTCTACCGCAGAACTCACGTTTTCCAATCCTTAGAACTGAAATGAGGTCTGATTCACTTCTGGTCAGTTTTGTTATCTGACTTCCCGATTCACCATTTAATGCCTAGTATATCCGGTTTGTATACCTAAAATCATCGATATTTGCATAAATGACCGTCTGCCTGTGTATCTGTGTTTTTCATGCTGTTACTGGCAGAGACAGGCTATGAATTTGATGAGAACCAGAAGCATCCCCGGGTTTCTCCTGTTTGCGGATGAAGTAAACCTGATCCAGGTTGCATAGGGTATGACCACATAGACCGGTGATAATTATTCCCATATCTGCTGACATACAAGTACTTCATCTCTGCTTAAGGTCTTTTCACCGGTTACAAGGATATGAAGTCCGTTTGAATTAATCACGGTCCGGGATGAAAATGACATGATCAAACACTAGGTGATAAATACGACTTGAAACCCTCCGGCTATGGGAACAGAAATAATGATATCCCAATAAATCTATACCTAAAATATACCTCTGCCCGGATCGTTATGCCGCCAAGCCTGATGATTGGACGGGGGTTCTTCTTCTTTTCTTCTATATAATCGCATGTTGTCTTCGGGTTTCTGATTTTTTTTCCCAACGTTTATTTCAAGGACTCTTGATCCCGGTCACTTTTTGCCCGTTTATCATAGGGTTTTGACATGAGAAAGAATTGTCTATCTGTTAGGTCATTTGTAATTCCCGCTATGATTCCGGGTGTTCTCAGTGGGTTTGCCTATACTGATACATCCTGTTATGCATCTGGTTCCGGTAATTTTGGGAACAGTATCTAATGGTTCCTGAATTATTGCAGTATGGAATTAGTTTTCCCGAAACGACAATAGGTGTGATGCGTGAGGATAAATCATCCTCCATTCAAGTTTAATACCTGTGATCCGGTTCTTCAAAGAAGGAGAGATATTGATAGTCACCTATGAAAGAATTCCAGATATATTCATTTGTCAGCCCGTTTGTACGGATTTACTTCCGAAGTAATCCTGGCCCCAGTTCTTTTCCTGAATGCACAGGGATCGACAGATGTACTGGGCTTCCTTCTTTAATCAGGATATAATGACTGCCTTCGATATGGTTCACTATCCAACCGGCTCTTTTAAAAGCTGCAACATGGAGATCGCCTGATGCCCTGGGTAATTTAGGCATGGGTACTTTCAGGGATCTCAAAAGAGAAGGAGAAATTTTCTGGATTATTATTCAGAAGTTTGCATGTAGCAATTTTAATCCGACTGGTAATACAGCCGGCGATTGCTTCATTGATAGACTCCAGAGCTTCTTCGAGGGTTTCTCCTTCACTCAGGCAGCCTAAAAGTTCAGGACACTCCATAACGAAATGTCCCTCTTCATCTTTTTCACAGAGAATGGTTAGTTTTATGATGATCAATACGATTATTAAAATTCATTATAGGATTTTATTTTATGAGCAATAAACATCTTTCTCTGATATTACAGGATTCAAAATAATTTCCCAGGGTGTATGAGGCAGATTAAGGAAATTGATAATTCCAGAATAATTGTGCGAATTCTAAATTTCACAGATGAATTAAGAGAAATTGTTCGATTGTCAGGGCCTCGTATTGAAAAATAGTATGCGTTAATTTTTTGGTGCCGAATGTCGGAACGAAGGGAAAGCTTTGATATTACCCTGGATACTGATATCTCCGAGAATCACAATTCCCGGTCTGACGGGATGTGACCTGATTGCCGAGTAGATGGCAGTAATAAAAGCAACTCCAGAATCTGCAGGGACTCGGTTATTTAAGAGATCAAAGGCTTCAACATGAAAATCAGAAGTTTCAAACTCTTGTTCTATTCCCATCTGAACTATATGACTTTCGATATATGAAAAATCCACAAGAAATAATCTGATTAATTATAAGGATACATTTGCTGATATGATTCAGGATGTAATGAGTAAACCTGTGAGGACATTATCACTTATGGAAGTTAATCAGTAGAAAAAGAATACTCCGGAAGGAGGCAACCCGGATGTTTCATGAGAGGTTAAAAAAAAGGAATTCCAGAGATATCAGGGGTTGATTTTTATTGCCTGATCATACAGAATTTCACTCCATGACGGACCTACTCCTGTTTCTGGTTCTACATATATTCTAAACCCGATAAAGCAGGATTCATCAGGTTCGATACCATATGGTCCTACTCCGGAGGGAACTACTAATGTGACCATATCCGGATCTTCTTCCCGTGCTACTTTAGCGACATAGAGATACTTTGCATGAGGATTATCTGGTAAAAATTTATCCGCGGTACCAGTTAAATCAACATTTGTCAATCCACCAATTCCATTTAAGGCTTTTTGACCATATACTCCAAAGTTCGAGTAGGTCGCTTTTCCTGTGACGGCATGGTTTAATTGACAAAATATGTATTTATACTCCACTGCTGTAGGATTTGCAAAAACCGATATGCACTAATACCTCGTATGTTAATTATCACAGTATGTTCGGAATGGAAAACATGGCCAAACAATTTCTTTCCTCGCCTGAAGGCCAGAAAATGATAATGGACTTTATTTCTTCTCCCGATGGAGTAAACACCATAAAAAAGATGGTAGGAACACCTGAAGGAAAAAAGGCAGTCGGGACTCTTATAAAAACTGCTCTTCCAGCTCTTGGATTAAGCGGTGAGGAAATGGGAATGATCACCGGAATACTGGATAAATTCCTGTAATCATTTATATTTACACGCTTTTTCCAGAATCTCTTCTGGTGGAGGACCATCGGAAATTAATTGCCCGTCACGAAGAACTATTATCCGGTCAAAATATTCCATATGCCAGTCCTCATGAGAGACCATAACAATAGTCTGGGCCATCTCCCTGTTAATCTGCTTAAAGAGATCAAGGACATTCCTCGAACTCTCTGAGTCCAGATTTGCACATGGCTCATCAGCAAAGAGAATCTCTGGTTTATTCACCATCGCCCGGGCAATCGCTACCCGTTGTTGCTGACCACCAGAGAGTTCATTGTGTTTGTGCGTCAGGCGATCAGCAAGCCCAATCCGTTCAAGGATTTCGTATGTCTGTGCCTGATACTCTTCTTTCGATGTTCCGCGTATCATCGAGGTCAGATATACGTTCTCTTCAACGGTCAGTTCAGGAACAAGGGCGTAATCCTGAAAGACATACCCTAGTCTTTTCAGTCTGAAACGGGTTCTTTGCCGGTCATTTAAGGTTTTCACATCAATACCGCCAAGAATAATCTTTCCATCAGTGGGTTTGTCAAGAAGTCCGAGAAGATGGAGCAAGGTGGACTTTCCTGACCCACTTGCGCCCATAATCCCTACAAATTCACCCTTCTGAATGGTCAGGGAAACACCCCGCAATGCATGGACGGTTACTTTCCCCATTTCATAAATTCGGGTCAGGTTTTCAGCGATAATCATGTCAGCTCCTCATAGCAGTCAGGATGTCTTCAGATGCCACCCGCCATGCCGGGATATAGCCTGCAATACATGAAGCAATATACAGCATGATAGTATTATTGATAAGATCTGATGTTGCAACCACAGGCGTGACCGATCCATCAGGAAACTGAAATGGATACACGGTGAGTATAGCGACCATTGATTCCACAAGGGTTATTCCGACGATAACACCGAATGTCGTCAGGATGAGGACCTGAAATACATAATTATGAATTATGATACTCTTCTCTACGCCAAGCGCCTTTAAGACACCAATCTGTCGCCTGCTGTTTAATGTCTTAATCATGATGACAATAAACAGCACAACGATTGCAATAATCAGGGAGACCACAATGGTTATCGAGTTTAACATGGCAAAGTTCTGAACCGCCCGGCCCATGGCTTCTTCCAGAATGTCCTGCCAGGTCTGAACTTTTTCCCTGATACCATACCGGTATATCTGTGTTTTTACAAGAGGCTCATATGCATCCAGGTCTGTCTTAATGATAACATCAGTTGCATAATCCACCTTCCGGCCAAAGACCGATTCAAGTTCATCCCAGGTGATATAGGCCCCCTGATCCGCATAATATGAACCGGTCTCGATGATTCCTTTCACATGGTAGACCTTTGTTACGCCGTTTGTATACTCCACTGTAACCGGATCCCCTGCTTTCAGATACCCAAGAGTGGGTCCCATGTCAAGGCTATTGTCTTTATGTCCTGATGTCTGAATACCGATAATTATCTCGTCAAGTTCTCCATCAGCAAGATAATCTCCATCCACCATCTTGCGATATACATCGGTGACGAGTCGTTCATCATCCGGCTTTATTGCTACAACGGTCGATCCCAGGCTGTTTGCTTTATATCGGAGCGTTACTCCGGTTCCATAATGGGCTGAAGCCCTGATCACACCGGGAATCCGATTTATCTTTTCAAGTAACGAGAATACATCCTCGATATATAATTCATCCTCATGTGGGGAGATGAGAATATTTCCGGTCTGATACGTAATGATCTGATCTTCAGCGACTTTGATAAATCCCAGAATAATTGAGGGCATGAAGATCATGTTGGTAAAGACCATGGCAATGATCAATACCGTCAGGTACAAACTCCCCCTGCTCCCTCTGAGAATTCCCCTGAGTGCTAAAAAAAATGAAACCCTAAGGTCAAGAAGCATCAGTCATCCTCGTTTTTACGCCTCATATACCAGAATCCTCCTGCACCGGCACCGAGTATCAGCAGGATCAGGATGATCATTGCAGAAGAGTCACCACCATCTGCAACCGTAAGCACGAGATCCTTTTCAAGGGTATGTGTACCCCAGTCATCCACATAGGTGATGGTGGTATGATAAGCATATTCACCTGCCTCTGTGCCTTCCAGAACAAAGGTGGCCGGAGCGTCATTTCCCGCTTTTATACGGCCAATAAATGCCTCTTTTGCCCCTTTGATCGGAAGGTTGACGGTAGCACTGACAGATTTTGCCTCACCGGTTCCGGTATTCTGAACTCTGATGATAAGATCAAATGGTTCTCCGGGTTTTACCCGTGATGGGGTTGTTTCAACGGAGGTTATACTGATTTCAGACTCTCCTCTGACATCAAGACCGATAGAACCGGAGTCTTCGATGATCGTTCCATCAAGGAGGGCATATGACATCCTGACCGGAACTTCGATAATTCCAGACTGGGTATTCTTGTCAATAAGCAGGGAAAGGTTTTTTTCACGGTACATCCCGGAACCAAGCCGATCTATCATGAACGAGCTGATACCCGCTGGTATGGCCACCGGTGGAGTGCCATTTACAAACACCCGGATATTGTCAGCCTGCGTTGAACCTTCATTCATAATTCTGATAGTACCCTCAACTTTCGTCCCTGGTTTTACTGGTTCAGGAAATGTATTTTCAAGTGCAAGTGAGGGTGTTCTTAGAACTGATAACTGGGTATTGACGTTCACCGGCACCGGATATTTGAGACTTTGTCCATCTCTGACACGTATCCAGACTTCGGGAAAATACATGCCACTTTTTTGCGGGGCACGGATCAGGAAGGTTACCGGGACAGGCTGATCTGGTCCGATATTTCCTTCAAATTTGGAGTCCCCGCCTAATACCTCAAAATCTTTGGACTTTAGGATGACACTGTCAATATAGGGGGTGATACTGGTCGTAGTCTGACTGACATCCTGTCCGTATGATACTGAACTGGTCGTTGTGCCGCTTGTAATACTCTTCAGGGTTACTGTTAATGTTCCTTCCTCACCAGGAAGCAGCACTGCCGGAGATACCTTATAATCAGCCACGATAACTGACACCTGTGGTGAGGCTGATACCAGGGGAAACACTCCTGCCAGGAGAAGTAGGATAAGTGTCACGGATAATACATATCCGTATTTTTTTGTTGTATGAGGGACTTTTATCATCATTGTCATGTAGTCTGATGTGCTGTGTTCATATATCAATGCGTTGAATACTCTCCAAAATTCAGAGATTTATTTCAATTATCATTTTTTCATGGCATTCTCCGTTCGTAACGTAACATCACCGAGCCCCTGAGAGATGGTAACATGAATGACAGGTGCATCCGGTTTGTCTGTTGTATGATAGTATCCGTGAGCATTTCCTGAAAATCCTGTTAAAAGCAGATTTCCAAGGCCCCTGTCAAGGGAAACAGAGACATGTGACTGGTCCGGAAACAGAATGGTAATATCACCAGCTCCGTTTTCTATGCGGATGGGGAGATCTTTTCCTTTCCATGCGGTGATATTCAGAAAGATTGATCCTGCTCCTGATTCAAGGGCCAGTTCTGAAATCTGTGCATCTCCTGGTGCCATATGAATATCCCCTGCCCCGACAGAGATCATCAGACTCATCGGGATCTGGTTCCCTAACCGGATATCCCATTTTTCCTCTCCTCCGATCATCTCATGAAAGAGATCCGAATGACGATCAACAGAGGCAAACAAGGTTTTGTTGGTTATTGCATGAGTGAGACGGGGAAGGTAATGGTTTGTATCGGCATGGACTTTTCCGGAGAGTATTTCCTCCATTGATCCATCGGTAATATTGATTGTTCCCGTATCCACTTTGAGATTCATTCGTACGGTTTCAATGCCATCATATGGAATACGAAAATCAGATGACTCCTCCAGATCCGGTTTGGTTTTATCTGATTCGATAAGTAATACTATTCCTCCAAGGCCAAAACTGAGTATCATGATGAGGAACAGCCAGCAGAAGATCTGTCGTGTGGACGGCAGAGTACAGATCATATCTGTTCACTCCCATGAATGACAGCAATATTCCATTTCAGATATCTAATCCCAATCCGGTACAACACCCTGATCAGCCAGTACTCCATGATTAATATGAGTAATCCAAGGCATGTTATTCCGATTCCAAGGAATACGGCTGCCGGAGCAGAGAAGAAAAGGACTCCTGAAACGATACCAAGGAGTTCAAGAACAGCACCTCCAGTAAGAATTGGCCCGGCACAACAGAGTGAAAACCCAATAAGGAACAAAACTGCAAGAACCATAATGATACATATCAATGGGATAAGTACTACGATCAGATTGAACAAACCAAGTCCGATTGTTGCTAGGATTGCCCTGCCAAGTCCCCCTGCAGACGGGTCAGCCTCAGCATTTTTCACAAGTGCTGCTGCTGTATATTCCCGGCCGATAGTTCGTGGATCTCCGAGTGCCTCTGATATCTCTTCTTCACTTCTTCCATCCAGAACTCCCATCTCAAAATGTTCAGCATAATCTGCAAGTATGTCCTTCTTTTGTGCATCAGGTATTCCTGATAATGCAGAAGCGAGTTTTTTCAGATATTCATCCTTCTGCATTGGCCATTTCTCCGATGAGATCATTAACCGCAGTTGAAAAAATTCTCCATTCCCGGATTAATTCATCACGTGCTGCGATTCCCTGCTCAGTCAGTGAGTAGTATTTTCGTGCAGGTCCTTCACCTGACTCCTGAAGATACGTAGTCACATACCCTTCGGTTAAGAGACGACGAAGAAGCGGGTAGATACTCCCTTCAGAAATCTCAAACCGCTGTGATATTTCATGAACCAGTTCATACCCGTACCGGTCACGAAATCCTAGTAGCGCCATAACACACATGTCCAGTATACCCTTCTTGAATTGCGCGTTCATTCACCGGCCCCAACTGTTCCTGATTGTGTTTCATCAGAATACCATACAATCATGTGTGAATTATCAGCTTCCTTGTGTTTTGAGGTATCTTACAATACAAGATAGTGAATAATACTTGTACGTGGGAACTATTAAATGATTTCCTGATTAAATTGTTCAGGATTCAGGTTCTTTATTGAAAATCTGATAGGATATCCTTATATGAGACCTGTTCTAACCTTCTCCTGACATATCATGGATTACAAAAAAGCATTGTATGAATCTGCACAGTTTACCCATGACACGGTATGGGGGAACTGGAAACGGTGGATATTATTGGCAGTCTGGACTATCCTGTTCCCTCTTCTGGGAGGATATATTATGGATATTTTCCGTGGCAATCCGCACCCGCAGGAGTGTAATGACTGGGTAAGGCGGTTTATTGACGGATTAAAATACCTGTTTGCAGGTCTGATTTATTCAATTCCCATAATTATAGTACTTATATTGACATTTTTTCCGGTTTTTATGGAATTGATCCGGCAGGTCACATCAAAATCGCATACTATTCAGTTTGATACGTTTATTCCATATGTTATGCCTGTTATTGGAGGAATTATTGTCGCAATTATCCTGTGGATCATTATCACACTGATATGTACAATCGGTATAATCAGAATGGCCAGGATGAACCGATTTGTTGAGGCTTTTAATATCAGGGAGATTATCAGGACTATTCAAAAGATTGGATGGAGCACGTATCTTGTTGCCCTGGTAATCATCTATGTAATTTCCCTCATTATCGGATTTGGTATTAATCTTGTGATGGAAGCTCCATTCATTGGCTTTATTATTGCCCTCTTCCTTTGGCCATTACTTACCATCTTTGAATCCCGGTACTTTACCCTTCTCTATGAAGAGTCAGGAGAATAATTATCTGTAACCATAGGGTACGCATGATAATGGGGATGGAAAAATCAGGGATGCACAACCGATGAGCATGAGTAGGCAGGATATTCCATCATCTTTTTTTATCAGGCCGGTATTTCTCTCTTTGACAATCGGTGTGCCATTTTGTCTGTATAAAATCCTGTTTGGGATACAGTGTATCCGGGCAGCAGGAATTTATAGTCAGTTCCTGTTTTGGTATGCCGGCTGGGTGCTTATCCTCTGGGCGGGGGCTGATATGATGATGA
>NZ_DAONKG010000018.1:0-19256 GCF_035406105.1 Methanospirillum sp. | reverse complement strand
GTGATGGTCAGGGCATTACATATTGCTGTTGCCGTGGCATCAGCGAGAATGGGATCAGGGGAGAAAACAGTAACACTATCAGCAGTTCCAAAAGAAAAAGAATGACCGACGGTTGCAGAAGATGTACAAATACCGTACATATCTTCCTTTGGGGGGATGCAAAATGCATATCTCCCGGATAACGGTGATCTTCCTGCATACAGACCCACATGAACTGGCCTGTCGGTGATCATTGCAATATCTCCTCCATTATCAATAATGCAAAATGATGCTCCGGTATTATGTGCTGCGCGTACTCCTGCACACGCAACAGCACCTGCAACTGCCGCCATCGGACCCACCCCCGCTATTTCTGCTGCATCTGCCATCTTCTGAATAATATCCGGGCCCTCTTTCACAACCACGGGTTCATAACTCATTTCAAAAAAAGGATCAAACAGGATATATCGCTCGATCTCGTGCCGGGCCGATCGAATTCCTTCGCAGGCTGCATCGATTACTGACTGGTCATCTGCAAGGATTGTGGCAATTGTTTCCCTGAGTTCAAAATGATGACGAAGGGTCATTCAGATTAATAACTCAAGGATAATGCAGCATGAGGGCAACTGATGATACATCGTCCGCAGAGGATGCAATTCTTTGTCTCTACCTGTAATTTCCATTCATCATCAAATGAAAAAACTCTTTTCGGACAGATCGAGATACATGCACCACAATCGACACATTCTTCTTCATCATGCCTTATCCCTTCTTCCAGGATCCTGACTTCGGCACCAAGTGCTCTCATCCGTTCGCTGACCAATATGCAGCTTTCATCCGGTACATCAACCAGAGCCTCTTCTCCTTCATGGGCATCGGACCGTGCCCGGTCTACATTGATGAGAACGCCAGTATCCTTTACAACCTGGGCAATGATCGGTCTGCTGTCATGAATAAGACGGACTAAGAGCTTCATGGTCTCCCCCCACCCGGTTTAAACAATTTTCCAAGGTCGCTTGCGTGAAGAATGGCAATGCACTGGTTTTGTGCATCGACAACCGGTAGAGCACTGATACGGTGATGCTCCATCTTTTGTGCTGCGATGTCAATCGGTTCATCTGCCATTGTAGTAATGACATTCCGTGTCATGACGTCCTGAACCTTGATTTTTCGTTCCGGCCTGGCCACTGCCTTTGCAATATCAAATGTGGTGACAACACCCGTCAGCCGCCCCTGATCATTCAGGACAGGCAGATGATTTGTCTCCCCTCTGAGCAGTTTCTTTGCAGCTTCAGTAATCTCCTGATCTTCCTTTATGGTGACAACTTTCCGCTGCATAATCTCCTGGACCAGAACCACCTTTCTCGTCTCCCGCATCGGTTTTGCCTGCTTAGAGGGATCAAGATATCGTGTGGGGAGGCACAACGTCATCTGGCCGTCCTCGATCCAGCGTTTTAAGGTTTTCGCCACCATTTTTGCCCGACGGAATGAGGACAGGGAGGATGTTTTGATCTCCTCGTTATTGAGTTCAATGGACCCTGACTTCAGTTCAGCATAACTTACCTGGCCAAGGACGGGTCTGCTCCGGGAAGGAACGCCATAATCTCTGATACTTACCATAATGTCCTCATCCCTGACCGCAGTTCGCCGGACGGTTTCAATATCCAGTACCGGAAGGGGAATACCGACACCGAGGTAGAGGGTCGGTCCGTACCGGTACATATATGCGGCCCTGAGAAAATCGGTATTCATGTCATTCATGTCAGCCGTAGTCATCAGGGTTGCAAAATTTCCCGCTGATGAGTGCTGAGTTCCTTCTCCGACTACCATCCCCGGGGCTCCTCCAAGCAGGATGGGGACTCCGCTTCCGATTAACCGGAGATTTGGATCATTGCATATCGGATTTAATGTTCCTGCACCTGAGAAAGTGACATTTGCATTATGAGGAAGCAGGGTTCCCATATAGGTATAGAGAGTGTCTTCCGAGGTATTGACAGCGGCATCATACCGCTGATATGCATTCCGTGGATTGACCATGATGGCCTGGTTCAGGTCTTCCAGTCGTACCTCGGTGCTGATACTCCGTCGTGGATAGCAGTCTGAACCGGAAGACTGGGCACGAAGTTCAATAGCTTTGCCCGATATAAAATCTTCAATCACATGGGCACCGCCATAACTCTCCATTCTGGTTACTGACTTGTTCGTCGCACCGATGTAGGTATCCACTGCTGCAATACCACCATACGCTTCGACATCATTCAGCCAGAGCCGCTCCATCTTTATTGGCGGTTCTGCATGACCAAAGTTTAAAAATGCTCCTGAGGAACACATGGCTCCGAAGGTACCGGTGGTTACGACATCCACCTCCAAAAGTGCTCCTTCTTCTCCAAGTTCGCTGACGATGTCCGGCATCTCATCGGCAGTGACCACCCGGGCTGACCCATCACGAATTCGCCGGTTGATCTCATCGATGGACTTTTCCATAATGTCTACCTGATTGGAGATGATAGGAGTTATAGATTTAGTTTTCCTTCGGTGAAAAAAGAAAAGATTTAACGAAGTACTGCACCACGATCTGCAGGGCCGACCGCTGCAGCATATCTGGTCAGAACTCCTGATAGTGGCTTTACTACCGGTTTCCACCCCTTCTTTCGTTTTTCTATCTCATCATCCGGCACATCCAGATGTATCGTCTTTGCAAAGAGGTCAATAGAGATCTGGTCACCATCCACGACAAATGCAATCGGGCCGCCAGCTGCCGCCTCAGGTGCTACATGACCGATACATGGTCCACGGGTTCCTCCGGAGAATCGGCCGTCTGTAATGAGTGCGACCCTGTTATAGCCTAGTCCGACAAGGGCCGATGTCGGAGAGAGCATCTCTGGCATACCCGGACCGCCTTTCGGACCTTCATACCTGATGATCACCACATCCCCTTCTTTGATCTCCCGTGTTAGAATTGCCTTCATGGCCGGTTCCTCACCGTCAAATACCCGTGCAGGTCCGGTATGTCTCCACATTTCATCCTGAACGGCACCACTTTTAATAACCGCCCCGTCAGGTGCAAGACTTCCGGTAAGAATCATCAGACCTCCTGTATGATGGATCGGTGTATGCACCGGCCTGATAACTGATTCATCTACATACCTGACTGAATCGGCTATAGAATACACATCTTTGCCTGAAACGGTCTGACAATTTTCGAGATAGTTTCGGATCTGCCTGAAGACTGCAGGAATACCTCCTGCATGATAGAGAGCCTGCATGGAATGTGGCCCGGCCGGCATCATTGAGGCGATATGAGGGACCTGTTCTGATATTCTGTTAAACTCCTGGAGATCAAAAGGAATCCCTGCTTCGGTAGCAATTGCCATCAGGTGCAGAACGGTATTGGTAGAGCCGCCAAGTGCCATGTCAACCCGGATGGCATTTCGCAGACTGGCCGGGGTGATGATATCGCGGGGGAGAATCTGCTTTCGGACAAGATCCACAATCCTTTTTCCTGATCGGTATGCCAGACGAAGTTTTTCTGCATAAACTGCAGGAGTGGCAGCACAGCCGGGAAGTGACATTCCAAGAGCTTCTGTCATACATGCCATGGTGTTCGCGGTATACAGGCCCTGACATGATCCACATCCTGGCATGGCAGCAGTCTCAAGTTCCAGGAGTTCATCTTCACTCATGGTTCCTCCAGCCACCTTTCCAACCCCTTCGAAGATATCTGTAAGGGACAGTTCACAGCCATGGAGGTTCCCGGGTAGCATATTGCCTCCGGTAAGAACAATAGCAGGGATATTACATCGTCCTGCCGCCATCAGCATGCCCGGAACAATCTTGTCACAGGTACAAATGCATACAATTCCGTCGAATTTATGGGCCTGTATCATAAGTTCGACCGAATCAGCAATATTTTCCCGTGAGGGGAGGGAGTATCGCATTCCTTCATGACCCATGGCAATCCCGTCACAGATACCAATGGTATTAAACTCAAAAGGAGTTCCTCCTCCTGCAGTAATACCCTCCCTCACCCGTTCTCCAAGAAGACGGAGATGGGTGTGACCAGGGACGATGGTGTTCCAGGAGTTCGCGATACCAATAAATGGCTGGTGCATCTCACTCTCATCTATTCCAAGCGAACGGATGAGGGAACGATTCGGAGCCCGGGCATATCCTGCCTTGACATCATCACTCCGCATAAAACTCGTGAAAAGATAGGAGACGACACCAGATAAAGGAACGGTTTTTGGTGCAAAATCTCTTCATTGTTGCACCACTCAGCCGGGGGGTTTATCGATCGTATGGTGCATATCGTTTGGAAGATAATACTTTGGTATGGTATTTACCTGTGTTCAATGTGGTCAGTGTTGTATGTATCTGGGAGACTATATTGTCATAGATGCAAAAACCGGGCCATATTCCTTTTCATGCACCTGTGTCTCGACAAATACCCATTTTTTTGCAGTAATTGATGAGGATAAACGGGAGATTTTCGATAGGGACGGTTTTTCACGTCAGCATCCTCAAGCCTGCCCTTTTCTAAGGCCGGCAGATGACGGGCGAATCGTCTGCACCATTCACAAGACAAGTCCTGTACAATGCAAAATATACCGGTGTGTGGCGGTGAAAATTTATTCCGGCGACCAACAAGTGGGATATATCACCGGCATGGGAGCACTTCATTCTGATGATCGGGCCTTGCGATCGCTGTATGAGTCATGCGCATTTAAAATTCCAAAAGGAGATCAGGAACGGGATGAATGGCTTGCCCGGTTTTTTGAGAAGCACGGGTACCGGACAGAATAATTTTCCATCATGAGTCCAGCCATAGGCCAACATCTGCAGTATTGAGGATCATGACTCCGATGTTTTTCATATCCAACACATTAGCTTCATGGATGTCTTTTGTCTGTGCGCCGGTGGCATCTTGAACGAGGACTGTTTCGTAGTTATATGCCATCGCATCAAACACTGTGGTCCGGATACAATTCGGGGTCTGAATTCCTCCTACAACAACAATAGTCACCCCGAGGGTCCGGAGGATCAGGTCAAGGGTGGTTCCAATAAATGCACTCATCCGTATCTTTTCAATCAGGTGTTCACCTGGCACCGGGGTGAGTTCATCAATCACTGCAGCACCATGTGTCCCTCTGACTGCAAAAGGTTTGTTTTTAAAAAGGTCAGATCTGAACCATTCAACGTCTGAACCATCAGGTTCATGAACCCTGACGATATGGAAAACAGGGAGATTTTTTTCGCGAAACAGAGAAAGCAGCTGAATAAGAGGAGTGATGACGGCCTGTGCTCCCACCACCGGAAGAACTGCCTGAGCTGATGCAAAATCATTCTGCATATCAATGATGAGCAGTGCAGGTTTTTTTGTCATATATACGAATGGTATTGATGTTTCATCATGGTTGTGACGATGTCATACATTGCCTGATTCTGAAACGATTTCAGATGAGTGGGATATATGGTTTTCTGACAGGTTAGGATTATCCGAAGAGTGGTTGAACAACACGTATGGTCAATGCAGGGTTGATATGGTGTTCTCTGAATTTCTACGGAGGAAAGGGGATACTTTTGTTAGTAATATCGATGGTATTGTGGATTATCCCCCGGAAAAAGTGTTCTATCGGAATATCCATGAGGCAGATGGTCGAAATGCACTGCCCGGCTGGGCATTAGATCTCGTGACCACAAAAGGGTTATCTTCACATATGCGACCATATAGAGAGCGTGAGGTGATAATAGGTTATGGATGATGCGATATTTCTCTCTCATATTCCAAAAGAGAAGAGGTTTTTTCTCTCACAAATGATTCTGATTCTTTGTGTCATTCTTTGCATGATTGCACCGGTACCTGCAGAGCGTGTATTCTTCTCAGATGGCACTGTATACAATTCATCATTCTCTAAAGATGCCATACTTGAACAATTTGAAAAATATCCTGAAAGGGGACCGGTAATTGTGTTTCATGATCTCATCTGTCAGTCCTGTAAGGATGCAATGGATTATTTCAGGGAGTTTGAGCAGATCTACCCGGATGTACCCATTGTGTATTATTACCTTCATGGGAACGTGACCAACAAACTGCTGTTTGAAACATACATGAAGAAGTATCACCAGGACAATCTCCTTGCACCGACCGCTTTTGTTGGTCCTGCAGGGATAGAAGGGAATAAGTCAATCCGACTTGTTTTTGAACCGTTTGCTCTCATCTATCAAAATATCTGATTTTTCTTTAGAAATATCCAAAATTAATCCCTTACTCGCTGAATAGAATGTCTTTGAAGATCGATGAGTGAAAGAGATACATGAGTATTCGGAGAATATTTTGTGGTTAAAATTTTCAGCTCATCTCCGTTCAGTCATTTTTCTTTGTCACCTTTTGTAGTGTATACTCGGGAATTCAGGCGTATAAAGGAAGGGTCTGGATGTAACAGGCTATCAACAGTTATCTCACACACCCGCACTTCTTTGCCATCTCTGCAACCGCTTCTGCTACCACTTTTGCAACCCCCCGGTCCAATGGGTCGGGAAGGATTTTTTCCGGAGTTGGTTCTTTCACATATGATGCGATGGCATGAGCCGCTGCAATCTTCATCTCCTCGCTTATCTTTGTGGCTCCGGCATCTAAAGCTCCCCTGAACACCCCCGGAAACACGAGCACATTATTTACCTGATTCGGGAAGTCTGACCGGCCGGTTCCGATTACTGCCGCACCTCCTGCTCTGGCTTCATCTGGCATTATTTCGGGAGTAGGGTTTGCAAGGGCAAGGACAATCGGATCAGGATTCATCAGCCTGATCATATCAGCGGTAACGAGGTTTCCTGTAGATACACCAACAAACACATCTGCCCCCCGTAATGCGTCAGAGAGCGTTCCAGTCCTGAGCATCCTGTTTGTCTCATCACCGAGCAGATATTTATAAATATTATGGTAAAGGCCCTGTCTCCCACGATAGATAATCCCTTCACGGTCACAGACGATCAGTTCCTTTACTGCTGTACATGTTTGTCCTTCATATCCGATACATTTCAGAAGACGGCAGATTGCATACCCTGCGGCACCTGCGCCTGAGACCACAACGGTGAGTTCCCGGAATTTTTTTCCGGTGACTTTACAGGCATTGATAAGGGCTGCAAGCACGGCGATAGCTGCACCATGTTGATCATCGTGCATCACCGGAATACCCAGGTTCTGAAGTTCCTCTTCAATCTCGAAACACCGGGGAGCCGCGATATCCTCAAGGTTTATTCCACCGAAGACTGGTGCAATACTGCGGATATGACTGATCAGATCATCATGGTCACCGGTGATGCAGATAGGAAAGGCATCAATCCCCGCAAACTCTTTAAACAAAATTGCTTTTCCTTCCATAACCGGAATCGCCGCTGTCGGGCCGATATTTCCAAGCCCCAGAACTGCCGTTCCATCTGTGATAATAGCGATGGTGTTTCTTTTAAGTGTACAGGAAAAGGCCCGTTTTTCATCTTCTGCAATATACCTGCAGACATGTGCAACACCCGGGGTATAGGCTAGTGAGAGATCCTCTCTGGTCTGTACTGGCACCTTTGAGTGAACTGCGAGTTTGCCCTGATGTTTCAGGTGAAGTGCCAGTGATTTCTGTGCGATCTCCTCACGATCAATATCCATGACATGAGAGTATCATTGGTTGGATATCAATGTTTGGAAAAAAAAGAAACTCAGGGTTCACGATACGGATTTACAATCCTTATTGTCGGCTTTGAATTCTGTCCGTTCTGGCGGGGAGGAGCGGTCTGGAATGTCTGGTCTTCTGACATGATACTCGATTTGCTGACAACCATATACCCACGGGAATCAAGAGCGTACTGAACCCCTTCCTGCAGAGTTGCGCGGGTTACAATATCTTTGAGATCAATTCCAAGTTTTACCATCATCATGGCTACTTCGGGCTTGACGCCTGTCATAATAACCTGTGAACCAAGGAGTTTGACTGCTGTGGTTGCTTTAATGATATGGGTTGCAACGGTCTCGTCAATATGAGTGATCCCTGTCCCGTCCATGATAATTGATCTGGCTCGCTCCCGGCTGATTGCATCAAGAAGTTGCTCAATCATCTTATTGGCTCGTTCTGCATCAAGCGTTCCAATCATGGGCAGGACAAGAATTTCATCCCAAATTTTGGTAATCGGTGTTGAAAGCTCAAGTATTGCAGCGCTCTTTTCTCGTATGGAAAGCTCTGCTGCTAGTTGCTCGCTGATATCCTCAAATCTGACCAGAATCTGATCCTCATTTGAAGATCCATATCGTCTCATGACACCAGCCTTCACAATGAAGGTTTTTTTCCCTTGTGGAATCGAAATTTCTGTTTCAAAATGTTTGACTTCGGTCCCGGCGTTTTTCAGGCCCTCCAGGGTCTGTCTGAAAAGTGGTATATTTAAAACCCCATTCCCTATCTCATATACCGATCTGCCTTCAATATCTGCCCTGCTTACTCCGAATGTCTGATCGAAAGCCCGATTAGCGAATACAACAGCAAATTTCTCATTTAACACAAAAAGAGGTTCATCAATCGACTGAATTATCTCAAATGGATCAACATTGAGGGTCCTGGTTGACATACAGATAATCTATATTCATGGATTGATGTTATTACTTTTCATTAGATATGCACACACCCTACATGATCTCAAAATGGATATAGTTGTGTTGAACCGAAGACAGTTGTGAGAAAAACCGGGGGGATACCCCGGTACGGAGGAGGAAAGCGATAATGAACGCCTCAGTTCGGAGTAAGTATATCCGGCGACGAAACCGGATCTCTCTCCTGCCATCCGGGGGGATGGCGGTGTGATATGTAATACTACACTCCCGAAGGTTATATAATTAACGTAGCCATTATCGACACATCACGAACGTGCCTATAAATATCCTCTATGGACAATAGTCACTGAAAAAAAAGAAAAAGAAATATAGGTCTAAAATCTTCAAGCTGGAACAAATTTCGTTCCGTAGAAGATTGCGCCGCTGGATCCATCTTCTCCCAGCTTCCTGAAGACTTGTCTGACTGGCATACCAATGTATACCTTATCGATATCACAGACCAGGTGGGTAGTAAGCCGTGTCCCTTCATCCAGCTCGATAATTGCTAGGACATAGGGGGTTAAGAGTTTGAAGTTACCGGAAGAACTTCTGATAATCGAGTAGGTGACCACTTTCCCGGTTCCTTTAAACTTATGCTCAACGATCTTTCCTTCTCGTCTGCATGCAGGACAAAATCCCCTGGGTGGATAGAAATATTTACCACAGGTAGTACACCGGGTTCCAATCAGATTATACCGGTTCTGCTGTTTTCTCCAGAAACGTGCAACTGACATCTTATACCCTCCCGAAGATATGACAGACAACCGTCGCTCCGGTTCCACCGACGTTATGAGTCATTCCAATCTCGGCATCGATCTGTCTCCCCTTAGCCTCACCCCGAAGCTGCTTGACGGTCTCATAGACCTGCTTGACGCCCGTTGCTCCGACCGGGTGACCACAGGCTTTCAGACCTCCGCTTGGGTTGATTGGAATTTTTCCGCCAATAGCGGTCTCTCCCTCTTCGGTCAATCTTCCGGCCTCACCTTTTTTACAGAATCCGAGATCCTCTATTGCGCAGATTTCGGCAATCGTGAAACAGTCATGCACTTCAACAAATCCGATGTCCTTCCGCTCAACTTTGGCCATCTGAAATGCCCGGTTTCCGGCGGCAACGGTTGCATCTAAAGTACAGATGTCCTTTCTGTCATGGAGGGCGATAGTGCTTGAGGCTTGTCCTGCTCCAAGAACCTTAATTGGGGTATCGGTAAACTCCCGTGCCCGCTCAAGTGGTGCGAGGATGACTGCTGCTGCCCCATCGGTTACCGGCGAACAATCAAAGAGGCGGAGGGGATCCGCAACCAGTGTGGAGGTGATGACCGTTTCAAGGGTGATTGGTTTTCTGAACTGGGCATTTGGGTTTTTTGCACCATTTTCATGATTTTTAACAGCGACCTGGGCAAGTTGTTCTCTGGTCAGGCCATACCGGTGCATATACTCCGTTGCAATCATTGCATACAGACCGGGGAATGTAATTCCTGCGATCCCTTCCCATTCACGATCTGCCGCTGCCGCAAGAACATCAGTCGTTACTTCAGTTCCGACATCGGTCATCTTCTCAACACCGGCAGCGACTACGATGTCTGACATCCCCGATGCAACCGCTGTATATGCCTGTCTGAATGAGAGACCTCCGGATGCACAGGCTGCCTCAACACGGGTTGCCGGGATGTTATCGGTTGCAAGACCTGCATAATCCGCAATCAGGGCACCGATATGTTCTTGCTCTACGAACCTGCCGGCACTCATGTTTCCGACAAATATCTCGTCTATCTGTTCACCTGAAAGGTTTGCATCTTCTAGGGCAAGAGCTCCTGCCTCAACAAAGAGGTTACGAAATGATGTCTCCCATTTCTCTCCGAACTTTGTACAGCCTACGCCGATTACTGCAACTTCTCTCATTCCATCATCACCACTTTGCCTTTGTGTTTTGCATAGACTGCATAATCCACGATCTTCTTGTCTGCCAGAAGAGCAGAAACCGTCGGTGCCGCATCACGGTTGAAGAGGTCAGAATTGATGATATCAGTAACGGTAATATCAAATGAGTCACTGCCCGAACCAGATCCATATGAGGTCATAAAGATTCGGTCTCCTGGTTTTGCAATATCCAGAACTGCAGAAAGACCGACCATGGAAGCACCGGAGTAGGTATTACCAAGGTAGGTGACTGCAAGGCCTGGCTTTATCTGGTCCATGGTAAACCCGAGCATTGATGCAGCCTGGACCGGAAATTTCCCGTTTGGCTGATGAAAGACTGCATAGGTATAATCAGATGGTTTTGTCCCCATTTTTTCAAGCATCATCTGTGAGGCACCGATAACATGCTTAAAGTATGCTGGCTCACCAGTAAACCGCCCGCCATGACGTGGATATGGTTTATTCTCACGTCTCCAGAAGTCAGGAGTGTCAGTGGAATATGAACAGGTATGATTTATTTCAGCGATAGGATCGTCGTTTCCAATAATCATAGCCGCTCCACCGGCTGCAGCGGTGTATTCGAGTGCATCTCCCGGTTCTCCCTGGGCAACATCAGCACCAACTGCAACAGAATACTGTACCATGCCGGATTTTACAAGCCCCATCGATGTCTGAATTGCAGCTGTTCCTGCCTTACAGGCAAATTCGTAATCTGCAGCGGTCATAACCGGGGTAGCCCCGATTGCTTCTCCGACGGTAACTGCCGTAGGTTTCACCGCATAGGGATGCGACTCTGATCCGACATATACCGCTCCGATATCTGCAGGATTGATGGTTCTTCGTGCCATAGCTGCCCGTGCAGCCTCGACGGAGATAGTGATCGTATCTTCATCCATATCCGGCAGTGCCTTTTCATAGACACCAAGGCCCCGGGAGATCTCGGTGCCGTTTGCACCCCAGACCCGGGCAATCTCTTCCACTTTTATACGGTACCGTGGGATGTATGCACCGTACGAGATGATTCCTACCATTTTTCTTCCCTCAGTCTCTCCACGATATCTTCGATGCCCAATGTTGTACACATCAGGGTGATGTTATCCTTCTCAGCCATTTTTGGAACGATGGGATGCACATCACCAAGACTGATACCATGAAGTACTACGCACCGGGGCTTGAAAGGAGTAACCCGGATTGCCACCATCGGCGACTTTCCGTTTGAAACTCCGGTGAAAATGAGCGCCCGTTCAGTACTCCAGCCATATATTCGGTTAAATTCGCTTGCGGTCAGATTCATAATCGCCCGGAGACTGTCAATTACCGTGTATCCATAAATACTCAGATGAACCGGTCCGGTAATGATCTCGGCCCCGATAACATTGGCGAATGTCGACAGGTTAATGGGGCTTTTATAATCATGCAGGTCATAAATTACCCCGTCCCCCATCTCGGTGAAGAGCAGCGATGCATATTTATGTATATACTTACCGCCCTTTGATTCATCAATGGCAAGGATGCTGTCAACAATGCGCCCGATAATGGCAGTACCCGGACTTTTTCTCCTTCCGCTTTCATAGTCACTAATGACTGACGGCGATACACCTAAGTACTCGGAGAGCTGTCCCTGAGAGATGTCAAAACTCAGTCGCCATTTCTTCAGAGTTTTTCCCGGAGAATCAGAGAGTGTTATCTCCCCCGCCATCTTCTCCGCGAGTCGATGACGAAGTCCCGATTCCATGCCAGTACACTATGAAGGAGAGGGGTTATATAATTAACGAAGATTTGTTCGACAAAGAGCGATAACGCACGATTTGTCAGGCCTCCTCATTTTTTCTCTTTCTTCGTAAAACATTCTCCTTCTGGCTTTTTAACATCCGCACAGCCTCCTCTAATGAACTATCTGGATCGCAGAACCAGCAGTATTTTCCATAAGAAAATCTTCTGCACCGTTCACGATGGTACCTGTTTTGTGTGTACTATATTATATGATGTCAATTCCTGAAAAATACACATAAAGATTAAGATTTGTAGCAAGTTTTGAAGATATTCAGATCCTTATTCAGCTGAAAATAAAATTTATTTTCACGTACATCGATATACGGTTTTGTCTGGATCACAGACAAGAGGGAAGAACATGGCACTGATAAGACGTGACCCGTTTAATTTTTTCAGAAATGAACTGGACAATATATTTGCAGAGATGGAGAACCGGTTCCAGTCATACCTCCCGGCTTTCCCAGCTTATTCCCAGAGTGGACGTGACCTTGCCCCGGTTTTTTCCGGTGGATTCACGGTTGATGTTACCCAAAAGGATGATCAAATCATTGCAAAAGCCGATCTCCCGGGGTGTAATAAAGAAAATGTAAAAATAAGACTGGTACGGCCAAACCTTCTTCAGATTTCCTGTGAACGACGCGATGAAAAGGAACAGGAAGAGAAAGATTATTTCATTCGCGAGCGTTTTTATGGCTCGGTCAGCCGCAGTGTTCCACTTCCTGCAGAAGTGACAGAAGAAGGCGCATCAGCGACCTTTGAAAACGGAGTACTGGAGGTCACGTTTAAAAAATCAGGTAAGGAGTCGGGTGGAGACATTCCAATCCTCTAGGTCTCTTCTTTTTTATTCTCAAGATAGAGATGTAATTCTGATACCTTCTCTAATGACACCACTGCCTCTTTTGGTTCAGCCTTGAGAATATGTCCTCCGGCATCATATGTGTCGGTAATGAAATGAAGATGAAATCCTGCATAATTTACTCCGTTCATCCATTCAGGGTAAAAAAATCCTACCAATGTCCCATTCGCGTCCTCACGATTAAAGATGCTTTGGTTTTTGATCACATCTGAAAGCGGTGGATATGGTTTATTCTGAGCAGGAATACTTCTAAAGGTAATATTATGAAATGATCCATTAATTCGCACGGCATATATCTGTTGTGTATCAGGAATTGATTTCTGTATGGAATTATATAATTCCTCAAGGGAGGACATGTTGTTCACGGCATATGTTATTTGTGGTATGAATTTGACAGTATTTGCAAAACAGACTCCGGTTTCGCCAGATGGTGCATGAACAACCCCGTCATTTGTGATTTGGTACACTCTCCCGTCAACCTGAAGCAGTTCACCGTTTAAATCCTCAAATCCCCCAATTCCATGATCCCCAAGCCGGTTCATGTCATCTACGGTAAAAATTTCTGAATATTCTCCTTTTTCAAATAGTCCAAATGAACCTGCCTGATAGAGGGGACAAGATGAATTCACCTCTTCTGCCAGTCCAACACCTGAATTCATCAGGACTAGAATACAGATAATGATTGGAAACACGTGTATAATCCTTTCTCTCATGGTCTTATTCCTCATTTGTTGCTTGTTAACTCATCCATCGTTTCCAGGTACCGTTATTACATGGTATTGCTATCCGTATTTCTTAAATCTTCGTTTGGATGTTCTTTTCAATATGCCTGAATTCTGTGTTCTTTTGATTATTGACTTTCATCATGGATCAATACAGATATTAGGGTATACAGGTTACCAGAGAGGGATCATCAGGTGTTTGTTGACGGTTTGATAATAACAATGGCTGCTTTTTCGGCAGGTTTTATAAACGCACTTGCGGGTGGAGGAACCCTTGTCAGTTTCCCTACCCTCCTTGCTCTTGGGATAACTCCGATAACCGCAAACATTACCAATACTCTTGCCCTCTGCCCTGGTTATTTCGGTGGCATGATAGCTCAGAGGAGGGAGTTTCCCTATCAGAAGGAAAGAATATGGAAGATCCTTCCCCTAAGTATCATCGGTGGTCTGACTGGAGGATTTCTCCTGATTCATTCTGATGAGATGGCATTTCGTACTCTTATTCCGTATCTCATTCTTTTCGCGACCCTGCTCCTTGCTGTTCAGGCTCCTCTGAAACGATGGATTGTGGGTGGTTCCCATCATACTGCTCATCCCAGACTGATTGCAGCCGGTGGTTTTTTCCTCCTGTTTCTGTCTTCTATTTATGGCGGGTATTTCGGAGCCGGAGTGAGTGTTATAATTATTGCAGTCCTTGGTCTGCTCTATGATGATTCACTTGCGAGTCTGAATATTCTTAAAATCATTATCTCTTTTAGTGTAAATGTGACCGCAGCGATTTATTTTATCTTCACCGGTACTTTTGACGCAATGATAGTAGTTCTCATGAGTATAGGATCCATTATGGGAGGACTGGTAGGAGGGACTCTGGTTGAAATGATTCATCCTGAATTATTCAGATGGATAATCGTTGCTCTCGGATTTTGCATCTCCATCTGGTATTTTCTCTATGGGTGAATCATCATATAACACCATCCGACTCTTGAATGGTATTACTCTCTGCTGCGAAAAAGGGTCTATTGTCAATTTTCAGGCGGACAGGAGAATAAAATACTCTTTCATGCGAAATTATCACATGCATCCTTTGACTTTTCCTCTGGTAGCCATTTCGATGGGTATTCTGGCTATCGGAACTCATTCAATAGCTGATGTACCTTCTGATTAGATGATTGTGACAGATTCAGATCTGCTTTTTGCTATGAACAATACCCCCTGACGTTCGTGATCGTATTCGCTTTGTCAAAGAAGCTGTGGTATTTGCACAACGGGAGAGAAAAGAAAAAACATTGTCAGAGTTCTCATAAAACCAGCATCTGCAATCCATGTCATCGGGACAGGCACATACCTCTCGTCAATACTGGTCATCTTTTCAAAAGAAAAACGCGATCTCCTCCAGATGAAAGTCAGAGACGCTGTGGATTTTTCTGGGTATCGTTGATGAAGTCGAAGAATTGGTCGAGCATGGGCTGGTTATCACCCATGAAGTAAAAATGGGAAGGAAACGATAATCCTTTCACCCAATGCAGCAGGGGTTATCAGCATCTGCGGTTAAAGGTGAACCCCATCACCTGTATATCCGGTTATGAGGATTTGAAAATCTTTCTGCCAGCATACTGCGTTTTATTCCCAAGTACTTCGCCGATACGGAGAAGCTGGTTATACTTCTCAACCCGTTCACCACGACAGGGTGCACCTGTTTTGAGCTGACCACATCCGAGTGCAACAGTCAGGTCAGCGATGAATGAGTCACAGGTCTCCCCGCTCCGATGTGATACCATAGTACCCCACTTTGCCTTCTGTGCAAGCCGGACAGCATCAATGGTCTCACTCACCGTCCCGATCTGATTCAGTTTGATCAGGACTGCATTTGCAGTTTTTTCTGAGAGTCCCCGTGAAATTCGCTCAGGGTTTGTAACAAAGATATCATCTCCGACGATCTGAATCGAGTTACCAAGTCTCTGTGTCATTTCAGCGAACCCTTCCCAGTCATCTTCAGCATGTCCATCTTCAATAGAGATGATTGGATAGGTTCGAATCATCTCCTCGTAGTAATCGATCAGCTCTCCTGAAGTCAGGACTTTCTGTTCGGTTCGAAGGGAATATTTTCCATCTTTATAAAATCCGCTTGATGCCGGATCAAGAACAAGAGCAATCTCTGTACCTGGTTTATATCCGGCTTCTTCTATCGCATGGACAATGAGTGATGCCGGCTCCTGATTTGACGGGACCTGAGGGGCAAACCCTCCCTCATCACCAACACCGGTTGAAAGACCCTTCTTTTTCAGGACCGATTTTAATGAATGATAGACTTCGCATCCCCACCTGAGCGCTTCAGGAAAGTTCGGAGCACCAACCGGGGCGATCATATACTCCTGAAAGTCTGATCCCTGCCAGTTTGCATGAGCTCCCCCATTCATGATATTCATGCAGGGAACGGGCATAAGACAGGAGTCCGGATTCAGATATTGTGCAAGAAGGACACCTTTTGAGATTGCTGCAGTTCTGGCAACCGCCATTGATACGGTGAGAATTGCATTTGCGCCGAGTTTTGCTTTGTTGGGTGTGCCATCAAGATCAATCATTATGGAATCGACAGACCGCTGATCAAGAGCATCCATGCCGATAAGTTTCGGTGAGATGATATCATTCACCGCATGAACAGCACCCTGCACTCCCTTTCCGCCAAAGCGCTTCTCACCATCACGGCGCTCAACTGCTTCATGAATTCCAGTGGATGCACCAGAGGGACAAGCTGCCCTGCCGGTTATCCCGTTTTTGAGGATTACGTCAACCTCAACAGTTGGATTTCCCCGAGAGTCAAGAATTTCACGGGCCTTTATCTGTTCAATTCTGGTTTCCATTGGGGTTCACCACTAGCAGATTGATCCTGAGATGATTTGTAATCTCTGGATAACGGCATCAAAATGGGCTGGTCATATGTCTGGAACACCATGCAAAAATAGTACCCTACTCCTGTGATATCCAGGAATAGAGGAATACGGCAATCACTGCTCCAACAATCGGCCCGATTACATAAATTGGAAAATACATCCAGAGGTTTGTTCCTCCAAGTACCAGATCGGCGAGATATGGTCCGAAGGTTCGTGCGGGATTGAGTGAGGAACCAGATATATTTCCACTGGTTGTGATGATCCCGCCAACGGTCAGACCGATGATAAGGCCGGCAAATCCGGGAGGTGCCCGGCTGTCTACTGCAACACCCATAATGGTGAGCATGAGGACGAAGGTTCCAATCGCTTCAGCAAGGATTGCCTGGCCATACGAAATACCAGGAAACGGTGCAGTTGCTCCAAGTCCGCCAATGAGTACTGCATCCATCCCAACCGAACCGGCAAAGAGAAAACTGCCAACGGTTGCACCGATGCACTGAGCGAGTATATACGGGATTACTTCATTTCCTGGGAATTTTTTTGATAACCAGAGTGCTATTGTCACAGCGGGGTTGATGTGACAGCCGGATATTCTCCCGAGAGCATAGATGGATGCAGCAATGGCAATAGCAAATGCCATTCCGATGGCGAACCAGTCCCCCAGTCCTCCAAGAACTCCAATACCAATATTAAAGGGAGTGGGAGGATTTGATCCATGTGCAATCATCAGGGTGATTGCGGCAGCTCCTGCACCAAAATAAACCAGAATACAGGTTCCAATGAGTTCAGCAACACATCGTTTCATGAGGGTCATACCATATCACTTCCTGTATGCTCCTGCACAATCCGGACAGAGAATCCGTGGAAGCTTCTTTCCGGTTTTCTGGGCAGGGAATGGATATCCTCCTTCCCAGACATCCATTTCTTCCCTGACCAGATGGTCCATGCACAGTCCCATTCCGCAAACGATACAGACCGCTACGGCATCGGTATCCTTCCCTTGTGTCGCACATACATAGCACTTCATTATGGTCACCACGTCAGACTGCGTCCTTCCACTGACAGTAGGAATGACGGAAGTCCATAAGCGCTGCAGACGCACAGTCTTTACAGATTCTTGCCGGGGCTGCAGCAGTCTCCTTGTGAAGAGCGATAATATTTGTCATCAGTGTTGCGGTAACCGGTTCACTGGTCAGGAGACATGGATAATCTGCAAGTCGCATCATGGCTGACATCCGCACGGTCATAGCACAGGCCGGGTATGCATACCGCTGGGGGTTCATAAGGACATCATTCTCATGGATAGGAGAGAGATCCACGGTAAAGCCTGATACTTTTGGCTTGATAATTCCAGTATCACCACAATGCATCCGACGTGCCTTGTCAAGATATTTCCATCCTCGATAGATCATATCCATAAAGTCACAGTTGTGGAGTTCAACTGCCGCGCTTCTTGTCGGGTACAGCTGAACATAGTTATGATACCGCTTGGTAAGCAGATCTACGATCATGATCGCATTAAATCCATCCAATTCCAGAATATATTCTGCAGAACAGGCTGATGCACCGGTTGCAAGAGACAGAATATCATATTCACTCTTAAATTGGGGTTCTGCTTTTTTCAGGGTGGTCTCCATCACTTCGGTTGTTGCATCAATAGCAGCCATGACCACGTCATCCTTGCACATGTTGAAGGTGGACTGGGCGATATGATGAGCAATATCTCCAACACAATAGGCCGGAATTGTTAGAATATTACCATAATGAACCCCTTCATCCATCGCTTTTTTTACAACACTGGTCATCTTCTGACGATATGATTCCATATATTTCCGATGATCAAACGAAGACTGGCCAACACTGTCCATAAGTTCAGCCTGTGCCTGTACCGGATGTTCATATATGGCTTTCAGCATTGCAATTTCTTTTTTTACGGCATCAGCAAGTGACGCTCCTTTTTCAACCTCATGGGCAAACACATCTCCCACGCCATAGGATGTGTTCATGCCCCATGATTTAGCTGCAAGGATGGCCTTTTTATGTTCATCCGGAATTGGTGTCTCTTGTAGTATTCGGTTCACAATATTACTCGTCGAACCGGGAATGAGGGCAAAATCTACCACACAGGTCGGACCATAAAACCCCCCGTATCGTCGTGCAGACTCCCGTCCTATCAGTGATTCGGATTTTCCAATCGTCTCAATGAATTTCTTCACGCTCGTTTCAAATCCTGTGTCCTCCTTGCAGAGAATTTCAAGGATGACCGGAGTCTGATAATGCTCAACAAAGGGATCATCTTCCGGGCGAATGGTTTTTGTAAGTCCTTTCAGGATATCAAAATGCGCTTTTACGGATTCTGTGTGGAGAGCGAAAACGGCCGCAGACTGCTCTTCGACAGGTTTCATCTGCTGTACTGCATCAAGATATGGCTGGGCATCGGCGATCACAAAATTATGACCCCTCTTTTTTCGGACAGTCTCTACATCTGC
>NZ_DAONKG010000017.1:0-19580 GCF_035406105.1 Methanospirillum sp. | reverse complement strand
CTCATATGCTCCCAAGCCCCCGTATGATACTATGCACCTGGTTCATAGTCACGGAAGTGTTTACCCTGCCGGTTGTGGTCCGTTCTGGGTAAACCCCGATGTTATCGCTGCTGTTCCGGATCAGTCAACACAGACCTTTGCCGTCACCCGTGTCCCGTATTCAACTGGAGGAACGTCATATAATGCAATAAAGTTTGATTCCTCTTCTACCAGCGGCGGCGTTCTGACAATGATATATGACCTGAAGACAGGTATGCTTCTGTATCATAAATCTGATATCAGGAATGACGCATGGTTTCAGGATGGAGGGGAACAGTATCAACGCCAGTCAGGGAGTTTTTCCACATATGCTCTCCGTAATACCCGGACAGTCCAGGTTCCCTGGGTGAGTGGTTCCATGCCCTCGTGGGTGACAAACGGGCTTACTCTTTCCTATTCCGGGGTAAAAGCTATCACCGTAGACGGAATGATCGGTGCTCCATCCCAGTTTCCCAGAAGCAGTTCATTCACATTCGGGGCAAAATCCGATCGATTTGTTCCGGTTGTGGTGACTACCGTCTCCCAGGATACTCTCACTTCCCAGAGTTCGACCAGTACCGTATCCGGAATGGCTCATATCGGTGGGGTTTTCATTCCTCCGGAGGTAGAGGGTCTTGGAACCGGAACCTTTGATCAGGATCCTGATACCGGGATAATAAGCAGTATTACCAAAAATGATTATGAAGGGATAGTAGTCACCAAAACGAACGGGTATGATTATTCTGTCGAATATTGGTATAATTCGCTGGGGAAAATGATTCAGATGGTCACTACAGTTATGACGACTACCAGTAGCGGTTTTGGGAGTATGGAACAGACTACAATAAGTTTACTCTGACCAAAAATTTTTAATTTTTTATTTGTAATGGAATTTCCCGATTGCTTTGGAAACTTCAGTAATTATTTTATTCAGATCCTCTACCACGGTCACAATCTGACTGGTCCCGGCCGAACTCTGCTCGGCAGCAGATGCCGCTGACAAGGCTTCGGTTGCTATCTCCCCGACCAGGTTGTTCACCTCATGAACACTTGCGGTAATCTCCTCGACAGACGCGGCCTGCTGTTCGGTCGTCTTTGATACATCATCCATGTTCCTGGCAATCTGTCCGATCGATAAAACGATCTGATCGAAAATATTCAGGGTTTCAAGAACTGCCCCGTTTCCTTGTAATACGGCATTCTCTGCCTGTTCCATTGCATTTGCTGCTTCATCAGACTTCTTCTGCAGGCTTGTTATCATCTCAGCGATATTTTCTGCTGAACGCCGGGACTCAAGTGCCAGGGCTTTGACTTCACTCGCAACAACGGCAAATCCCCGTCCTGCTTCACCGGCACGAGCCGCTTCTATGGCAGCGTTCAACGCAAGGAGGTTGGTCTGACTTGCGATGTCCGTGATAACATTCACGATCTTTCCTATCTGTGCCATCTCACCCTTGATTTCGGTGATGATCCGTTCCACCTCATTTGATGATGCCATGATACCCTTCATCCCGGTTTCTGCATTATGAGCGAGTTCAACTCCTTTCTTTGAGAGTTCATCGGTATCATGGGTAACCCTGCTGACTGATTCTGTACTTGAAGCAACCTCTTCCACATTTGCAGAGAGATCCATCATTGCCCGGAGAACCTGGTCGATATTCTGCTTTCCCCGTTCACTCTGGCTTCCCACATCTGCAGCATTCTTTGCAACCATAGCCGATCCTTCTGCAACGTCTTTTACTCCGGCATTCGCTTCCTCGGCACGGCTCGTAAGTTCTTCCATCTCACGGTCGATCTCTCTTAGCACGGCAGAGACCTGAACCCCGATATTCATCAATGCCTCCTTTAATATCAGGAAATCTCCCTCAACCTTGATATTTGGTGGTTCTGCAGCGAAGTTCCCCTTTGCATACTCACCGGAGAGGGCGATGGAGGCAGAAACCGGGACCTCAACCGACTTAATGAGCTGATTCAGACCTGCTATGATCTCTTTATATGTTCCGGCAAATCTCTCCGCTTCACCTCTGAATTTAAGATTGCCTGCTGTAATTTCCCGGATAAGTCGTTCCATCTCTTGTGTGACACCAGTCAGATTACTCCCGGCAGCTTTGAGATTCTCCTGGATAACGGTAAATTGCGATTGGGCTTTCTGGGTATACTCATCAGCCTGGCCGGTTGAGAGATCAAAGTTCAGAATCCCGTTCGCCAGATTCTGAAGGTTTTGTGCCAGCCGTTCAACTTCTGTCTGCTGATATTCTGCGAGCCGCTTCTGGGGGGTCAGGTCAACACAGGTGATAAGAGCTGAGTTCACCTCATTTTTCTCATTAAGAAGCGGGATTGAGTAGAGTCTGATATTCTTCTTCCCTGATGGAAACTCAATAAGCGCATCACTGATTGCTTCTTTTTTAGATGTAATGCAATCCCGTGCCGAATTACCCTCCAGTTTCAGGATTTTAAAATCGGCTAAATTCATTCTTAATAGTTGTTCCCTGGTATAACCGGTCAATTTTATGAAGGACTCATTAGTTCCCTCAATGGTCAGGTCAGTCTTTAAAAGCAGAAATGGGATTGGGTTATTCTCAATTATCTGGTTAGTTTTCAGTTTTTCCCACTCTTCTGCAGTAATATCCGTATACACTCCGAGAGCTGATATGACATTTTTTTGTGCGTCCAGAACCGGGATGGTATATGCATTCAGGATTTTGAAACCGGATGGAAATTCAACCTCTATCCGTGCCTTCCCTCTTCGTTTCTGTTCGATGGCGGCTTTGGATCCTTCCCCCTCCAGTTTTAATATTTTCAGGTCGGCAATTCTGGTCCCGACAACCTTTTCAAAAGGGATTCCGGAGAGATCACAAAATGCCTGATTTGCGTATAAAAAAAGAAACTGGGTGTCAAATTGGGCCATTGCAACCGGGTTCTGGTCAAGGAGAGTCTGCAGGATATCAGAATCTATCCTGCTGTTACTTCTCTCGGTCATTCATAATGGATTACCACCGAACCATAATAAATAATTTCTACTGCGATCGACATATATTTATGATAGTATGTGTATCCTTCAGATATCGGATGGAGAGTTACTCTTCCTTGCTTTACCATATTCTCCTTCTCTCACTGATACCGACAGATTTTTGCTCTTCCTGGCGTGAATGTATTGTATGAATCCGTATGTTTTCATCATCCTGCTTCTGACCGGGGCGGTGTGTCTCTGTGGATGTACCGGAACAACCAACAGTCCGGTGGAAAATCCCATTACGCCCGATAATACTCCGGTCCCATCAGAGACAAATGCCGAATCTGAACCTGATATCCCGCTTTCTTTTGAAGAGGAGATAGCCGTGCTCCAGAAAAAGACTGATCAAGAGCCTCCTGTCCTTCTGAAGATCGGAGAGCAGACTACGGTATCATTGAAGGAAAACCCGACAACCGGCTATACCTGGAATGTATCCGTAAGTGACGGACTTAAAATCGTGAATGATACCTTTATCGGCCCTGATAATAAGCGGATTGTCGGAGCCGGAGGGGAGCATGAGTGGATCCTTGAAGCGACAGCTCCTGGTAACCAGACCTTTACTGGGGTGTACCGCCGGTCCTGGGAACCCCCGTCGGATACCGATGTCACCTATATCCAGCGATATACGGTTATAGAGTAAAAAATCATGATGTAATGATAAAAAAGGTGATCTATGAACCAGCAAAAGCTCAGACGTCTGATCCTTTTACTCTCACTGCTGCTCCTTCCGGCCACTTTCTTTTATCTCTCACCGGTGCTCATTATCGAAGGAGCAAAATCAGGAATTGTTACCGGAAGTGCCATTTTATTCACCATCATCTTCATTTTTTCCATAATCGGGGGAAGATTATGGTGTGGTTGGATCTGTCCTTTTGGCTCTCTTCAGGATCTTGCCCGAAAAGTGCAGGAAAAGCGGGTGACAAACCCCTGGATAAACCGGTTCAGATATGGACTCTTTGTCCTCTGGCTTATCACGATATTTGGGCTATTCATACGTGCAGGGGGTATTTCCTCAGTTGAGCCTTTTTATCGAACCACAAACGGACTCTCAGTTACCGGGCCAGTAGAACTGACCGTGTTCATTGTGATCCTCTTTCTTATCACAGGTATTGCACTGCTTATTGGAAGAAGAGGAATGTGTCATCTGTTCTGTCCTATATCAGTTCTTATGATCGTTGGCAGGAAGATAAGGAATATGGCCGGTCTTCCTGCAATCCAACTCGTTGCCGATTCTGAAGACTGCATCCGTTGCGGACGATGCACAAGGGAATGTTCCCAGTCGCTTGATGTCCTCTCCATGGTGGAACAAAACCGGATGGAACAGGCTGAATGTATTCTGTGCGGTGCGTGTATTGATGTCTGTCCAAAGAATATCATCCGCTTCTCTTTTGGAAGACCACAATGATCTGAATAACCGGTAAATTTACAATTTTTTGCTTAAAATTTTTTAGCCCGAATCTGGCCCCCGGCTTTCACATTCAGCCATAACCAATATGTTCATTACCCATCCCTGCGATTGTGAAGTATGCCTGTTCTTTCTCGCGAACGGATAATTCAGATCATGGCATTAGCAGGATTTTTTATCCTGTGTTTCGTACTCATATCACTTTCTGGGTACATGAGTTCTTCTGGTTCTCTCCCTCCTCTTCAGAATTCAGAAAAATCCGGTTATTCTCCGCATAATTCTTCATTTGATAATATTTTGTCACAGATCCTGCTTCCACCCGGATTTTCTATATCGGTATATAGCTCAGGTATTCCGGGTGCCCGATCACTTGCGTATAGTCCAGATGGAACACTCTTTGTCGGTACGAGGGGCGATTCGGTTTATGCCGTCCGTGACACGAATTCTGATGGATTTGGAGAGACAGTCATTCCAGTCGCAACAGGTCTGAATGCCCCAAACGGAGTTGCTCTTTTGGATGGTGATCTCTATGTTGCTGAGATCAACCGCATTCTTAAATATCCCGGCATTCTCTCTACTCTCCCTTTCATTCCTGAACCTGTGGTGATAAGTACCGCATTCCCCTCTGATCCTGCTCATGGATGGAAATTTATCCGGTTTGGTCCGGATGGTATGCTCTATGTTCCGGTTGGAGCGCCCTGTAATATCTGTATTCCTCCAGATGAACGGTATGCTGCCCTTTACCGGATGAATCCGGACGGGACCGGCCTTGAAATGTATGCACATGGTATTCGGAATACGGTGGGTTTTGACTGGGATCCCCAGACTGGAGATCTCTGGTTCACAGATAATGGCAGGGATATGCTTGGTGATGATATTCCTCCTGATGAACTCAATCATGCACCAAAGAAAGGAATGTTCTTTGGGTATCCGTATCGCCATGGGACGGAAATTGATGATCCTGAATTCGGATCACTGGCTCCGAATAAATGCATGAACTGTACCCCTCCAGCACAGGAACTTGGACCGCATGTTGCGTCTCTTGGTATGCGGTTTTATACGGGGAGGATGTTTCCTGATATCCATGCTGGATCGATCTTTATCGCTGAGCATGGATCATGGAATAGAAAAGAACCGATTGGCTATAGAATTACCGAGGTCAGGATACATAATGGAACTGCCTTATCATATGAGCCCTTTATCGAAGGATGGCTCAAGGATGGAAAGGTTTATGGAAGACCGGTTGATCTTGAGATTATTCCTGACGGTTCGATGCTTATTTCTGATGATTTGAACGGGGTTATTTACCAGGTCAGATACAACCTATGATGTACCATTTTTTAAGGAGAGGCCATTCTTATCATATAATTATCCGTTGTTTTGATGACATGAGCCATGTGTGATTACGTCTGTATCGGTAGGTATGGACAAAAAATCCCTCCATTGGTTGCAGGTTGCATCACAGTCACTATCATCAATTATCGCCTATTCCTGTACCATATGGTTTTGTCAGTTCTGATTATCAGAGAAGGGATGGCAGGTAACACCAGATTCGTTCTTCCTTGAGTTACCGCAGAATCTCCCTGGTCTTTCTGTTTTTTCCCGCCGGTCGGGTAGTGACAGGAGGAGGCATTCTAGGTGCGGTACGATACGGGAGAAAGGCAGTCAGGCAGATATGTGCTGACAGAGGAAAAATGTGTCAGTGAGATTGAAGCCGTTCCATAGTATCCTCATCCATACCGCTCACTGCTGCAACATACCTCCCGGTCTTTGTCAGTTTTACCATGGTGTTTCTCCCTACTTTTTTCCTTTTAATATATCCTGCATCATCCAGTTTATTCAGGTACCGGTTCTGTAATTTCATCAGGTACTTTGTCTGCACTTTTCTTCGTTTCTCATATGCATAATTCCAGTAATCCTCTTCAAATCCTTCGACCTTCATCGAGTTGAGGTACCGGATGAGATCATCACATGAGAGTTCCTCATTGCATTTAGCCATGTGGTTTAAAAGCAGGAGTGATGATTCATCAGGCAGGGCGAACCTGAAATTCTCCAGCTGCCAGACCTTTACTGAATCACATATGGAAAGTCCGTGTTCATCCTGTTCTTGTTCCGTGGATGAGTACCGGCTGGCCCTGACATAGTACAGCCTGACGTTATGTATCATGGCAGCAAGTGTCGCACCGACACATGCTATCTTCCCACAGGCAGACATATTCACGTAGACCCGGTTTCCTTCCCTCTTTTCCCGTACGATAAGGGTTGAAATGGTTTTCATCACTTCAATGATATCAAACATGTCAATCCGGTGCAATACCACTTCAATCCCTTTTCGTTCCAATATATCACGATTTCGCTCATCAAACCCGTGCTGCCGGAAGGTCAGGGCATGTTCATCCGGATTATCATATTTTGACAGATCATCCATTGATATGAGATGAACCCGGTGAGCTTTTATCTCTTGAAATGGTGTTACCACCCGGTCAATCTCATACCCGATGGGGATGATATGGACGAGTTCCTCAAGCCTTTCAGAGGCAGGAGTCATAATATCCCCCGTTTATGGTTAATGTTCAAAATGTTCATAATGCTCAACATGTTCATAAACGTATATTCATATAGTTTTTTATGAATACTACTATTATCCCCTGCATACCCTACCATCCATCATATGAACTCCTGTTCACCACATTCTCCCACCTGACACAAAAATCCCCGTGCAGGGGACTATTTCTCTCTTATATTCTCAATTATCGGTCAATCTCTGATAATGTTCGAAAATATACATTCCAGCAACAGAGAAGACAGCAATACAACCGTTGACTACCCGGATCGTGGATCATACGCAGATCATACAGAAATGAACGGAACGGTACTATGGTAATGAATGAGGAGTTCCTGCCAGACAGAGAGCCTGTACCTGCCGGACTGTCACCCCTGTCTTTGATCCTTGAGTATGATCCGGCGATCAGCTATGCCGTCCAACAGAACCGTATCCCGGTTATCAAGCGGTTACAGGTTGAGAACCGGTCTGACTATTCCTACATTCATCTTCACCTTTCAATCACATCTGATCCGCTCTTTTCAGACCGGTTTGAAACCATAATACCCCGGCTTGCACCAGGTGAGATATACACCATACATACCGTCCCGCTCATCCTCTCCCATCAGTTTTTCAGAGAGGTTTCATCCCCGATTCATGGGATCCTTACCATTGAAATCACGTATCATTGCACTTCTCTGATCAGACAGTCTTTTCCTGTCCGGGTTCTTGCCTGTGATCAATGGGGCGGTCTTGGGTCTCTCCCGGAACTTCTCTCTGCATTTATTACCCCGAATGCGTCTGCGGTGTCAGCATTGGTGCGAAGAGCACAGGATATCCTGTACACATTGACCGGAGACTCATCCTTAACCGGATATCTGACCCATGATACACACCGGGTCATCATGATGGCTCAGGCGGTGTATGGTGCATTGCAGGATCAGAAGATACGGTATATAATACCTGAAGCAGGTTTTGAGAAAGAGGGGCAGAAAATAAGGCTGGCGGATTCCCTGTACCGGTACCGGATGGGAAACTGCCTTGATCTTACTCTTCTATATGCAGGATGTCTTGAAAGGATAGGCCTAAATCCTCTTATCTGCATCACAGAGGGACATGCCTTCGCCGGATTCTGGCTCATCGATGATGTCTTTCCTGATGTGGTCATTGATGAGTGCCTTCCGGTAAGGAAGCGTGTTGAATTGCATGAGATAGCGGTTCTGGATGTTGTTACGGTAACCTCTGACACTGCCGTATCCTTTGAGGAGTCAATGATGAGGGCAGGCAGGTATATCGCCTGTGATTCGGCATTTCGCTGTGTCATTGACGTCAGAACATCGCGAAACGGGAGATACAATATTATTCCGCTCCCGCTCTTCCCAGATGGGCCATGTCATCCGGATGAGGTATCTGATGAATTGACCTGTTCCGAAAGAGGGGAAAGAGACGTCATGGTACCCCTCTCATTCGGGGGCCCGGGATTCGATTACAGCACCAGCCGTCCTCCAGATCTCTACTCATCCAAATCTGTTATTCCCCCTGAGTCACAACGGCCTGTATACCCCCGGATTGAACGGTGGATGCATAATCTGCTTGACCTTTCGCTACGAAACCATCTGCTCAATGTACAAGGGTCTGCTTCTTTTATTGTCCTCCTTGCTCCTGATATTACCCTCCTTAAGGATGCGGTGTATGGAGGGAGGAACTTTCAGATCCTTCATTTTGATCAGCCTGTACATGAGCCCCCCTTTTCTCTTCTCCCCCATGATCCCCTGTATGGATTTTTTACTGAGGAATTAGCACGGAATCGGTTATATTGTCATGTATCTGAACGAAAGCTGAGTAAGAGGCTTTTATCTCTGTATAATCAGGCGACCAGGTCCCGTGAGGAGAGTGGAGCAGAGACCCTCTCCCTTGCACTGGGAACCCTGGTATGGTATGAGAGCGATTCATCCACAATCCCCCTTTATGCCCCCATACTGCTTATTCCTCTTGAAATTACCCGCAAAGATGTACGATCAGGTTTTTTTATCCGGATGGGGGATGACGAGCCACGGGTGAATACCACTCTCTTACAGCGATTGTACCAGGATTTTCAGATCGAGATTCCTCATATCGATCCTCTCCCCATGGATGATCACGGGATTGATGTGGCCGCTGTCCTGTATCAGTTCAGGAAAGCTTTTAAGAATTTTCCCCGGTTTGAGGTTCTCAATACTGCTATCATCGGTCACTTTACCTTCCTGAAATATCTTATGTGGAGGGATTTGTATACCCATGCGGAGCAATTCATGGAACATCCCCTGATCCGAACCCTTGTTGATCCGCGATCGTTCCCTCTTTCAAAGGAGGAGTCATTCTGTCCAGCCGTACCTCTTGATGATACGTATGTACCGGATGATATCTTCTGTCCGGTTGGTGCCGACTCATCACAACTTGCTGCCGTCATTGCTGCCGGAGAAGGGCGGACATTTGTGCTTCATGGTCCGCCCGGAACAGGAAAGTCACAGACTATTACGAATATTATTGCTCATTGCATGGCTCTTGGAAAGACGGTCCTGTTTGTTGCTGAAAAACGGGTGGCTCTTGATGTCGTGTACAGCCGGCTCAAAGAGTCGGGTCTTGCACCATTCTGTCTTGAACTTCATTCAAACAAGAGCCATAAACGCGAGGTGCTGCGCCAGTTTGAAGAGGCTCTCCAGCTGAAAGAACAGATCTCTCCTCAGGACTTTCATCTGTATGCCGAATACCTCGCTGATCTTCGGATGAAACTGAACTCCTATGTCCACGCCCTCCACTCGGAGCGAAGTACTGGTGAGAGTTTCTATCAGGGCCTTCTCCGTCTGCTTGCGCTCCGGCATGTTCAGTATATCCCGCTTTCCTGGCCGGATGTTACGGCATGTACCACAGAGACACTTCGGGATATGCATGACGTTATTCATGATATCCAGATTGTGACCAGTCAGATGGTGCATCCCAAAGAGAATGTCTGGGCGATGGTGCATTGCAGTTCCTGGAGTGTGAAGTGGAAGACAGCAGTTGATGCAGGTATTAGAAATTTCAGGTTCGCACTCGGGAGGCTCTTAGATCTATTCCCAAAACTCTGCGACATTCTTGGAATTCATCTGAGATCACCCCCATCTATACTTTATGAGATCGTATCGATATATCACCTTTTAATCGCTCAGAAATTCTTCTTTCCTGCTGATCTGCTTCGTGGCCTTTGTGATCCGCATACGCGGGAAGCTATCCATACGTTTATTCAGGCTGGAAAGGAGCGACGTGAAATCAGGGCGGAGCTTGCAGGACGATACCATCCTTCGGTCAGCAGGATTGACTGTTCCTCGTTAGAAAGCAGGATAGCAGGCATACATGCCGCCTGGTTTTTAAAACGGAGAGCATTGATTCGCGATATCCAGTCGGATATGATGCACTATTGTCTGTGTGCAGTGCCTTCCATTGAAGAGATCACACAGGATCTTCCCAGAATCAAACGGATGCAGAATCTGGATAGGATCATTGCAGACTATGCTTCTCGTGCGGTGTCACTCTTTGGCCGATACTGGAGGGGGGAGGATGAGGACTGGGATATCTGTGAAGACCTCCTCCAATCAGCAGTATCAGTTCAGACTGCAGCGTTACATATCGCGGTGAATGAGGATGAATATTCCCGCCTTGTCACCTGCTGGAGTACTCTCTCTGAGCTTTTGAAGAATGGAGCAGAGAGCCCATTTATTCAGCAACAATTTATTGATTTTGAAAAAGCCCTGAATGATTATTCTGATGCAGGAAGATCTCTCAGTGAACTTCTTGACTACGATCCGGCGGTGCTGTGGCCGGAACAAACGACGATTGACCTTTTAAATGCCCAGTTGGCAACGGTAAAAAAATGGGAATCGGAGACATCACAACTCAAGAACTGGTGCCAGTGGAACAGAATCAGGAAAATAGCTGAATCAAAAGGGTATTCTGAGATTATTCAACGGTTTGAAGATGGGTACCTTGTCTCATCAGAGATTGAAGATCTCATCTGCCGGAGTTTTTACCAGCACTGGGTTGACGGACTTCGTGAACAGGATCCGGTTCTCCGGGATTTTTATCGTCCAAAATTTGAGGATTCCATTGAGAAGTTCAGGGAGACTGATGAAGCATTTGAAGCCCTGACCAGAAAGGAGATATCAGCCCGCCTGTTTGCACGACTCCCACAGGGACAGGATCCGAACGAACGAGAGGAGCTTGGCATTCTCCGGCACCAGATACAGCTTTCGCGGCGGAATATGCCGCTTCGTTCACTCTTTCAGAATATACCATCTATTCTTACAAAAATCAAGCCCTGCATGCTTATGAGCCCCATCTCTGTTGCTCAATACCTGGATCCTGATTCTTTTGTATTTGACCTGGTAATCTTTGATGAAGCGTCACAAATTCCTGTTTCTGATGCGATTGGGGCGATTGCACGGGGGAGGGCAGCTATCATCGTGGGCGATCCAAAACAGCTCCCGCCGACAAACATCTTCAAACGGGTGAATGATAGTGATGATGAATACGGAACGTCTGCCGTAGATCTGGAAAGCATTCTTGACGAGTGCATTGCGTCAGGAATCCCTGAGATGCACCTTTCATGGCATTACCGGAGCAGACATGAGAGCCTTATTGCGTTTAGCAATTATCATTTTTACCAAAACCGGCTTCGTACCTTCCCCTCGGCATATACCGGCAAGGCGATATCGCTTGTCCATGTAAACGGGATCTTTGATTCGGGTAATTCCAGGACAAATCATGCAGAGGCTCTTGCCGTGGTACGCGAGATTATCCGCCGGCTCCGTGATCCGGTCACATCAGGAGATTCCATCGGGGTTATTACCTTCAATGAGCGGCAGCAGGATCTTATCCGGTCACTGCTGGAGAGAGAACGACGGCTACGGCCGGATATTGAACCATATTTTCATGAAAACAGGCCTGAAGCGGTTTTTATAAAAAATCTTGAGAATGTTCAGGGTGATGAACGTGATGTCATCCTCTTCTCAGTGGGGTATGGCCCTGACCAGTCTGGAAAGGTGTCACTAAACTTTGGCCCTCTCAACCGTGACGGGGGGGAGAGACGCCTGAATGTGGCGATCACCCGTGCACGAAAAGAGATTTGCGTCTTTTCCTCATTGAATCCTGATCAGATTGATCTGACACGAACCCGCAAAAAGGGTGTCCTGTTACTCAAATCATTCCTCGAATTTGCTGAAAAAGGTCCAAAAGCGATATCAGAAGTTTGTATGCGGGATGTGGAGATCAAGGTCAGACCTCTTGAATCAGAGATTGCAAAGACCCTGCAATCACAAGGATATCAGGTTCATATGAATGTTGGATGCGGAGGATACCGGATAGATATTGCAGTCATTGATCCCGATATCCCGGGACGATATATTCTTGGTATTCTGTGTGACGGGCCTGGATATAAGGAGGCAGAGTCGGCCCGTGATCGGGATATTCTCACCGAATCTGTTCTTTCTACTCTTGGATGGATAATTCACCGGGTATGGTGTACAGACTGGTGGGACGATCCGGAGGAGGAACGAAATCGTATCATTCGGATCATCGAAGAGATGCGTCAGGAGTATGCACCTGAGACAATGGTGTACTGCCCGGGGGAGGACGAAGGACAAGAGGGTTATCTGGAGAGTGATCAGGAGACTGATGATGCTCTCCTTGATGATGGGAATGAAGGTGATATATCCAGCGATCTGACATGTATGAGATCTGATTCCGAATCTTTTGACGGAACCCTGAAATCATATATGAACATATCCCATCCGATACAATTTCCTGAGATCTGTTACGTTGCCTACGTTGGAAATGAGGTTTTGGGAACAAAGGATGATCTTCTGGCCGGAACTCATGACAAGGAGATCATCCGTGTTTTACAAGAAATTGTCTCGATAGAGGGTCCTGTTTCTTTTGATATCTGTCTGTCGAGGCTTCTTCCCCACTGGCGGATAACCCGGAAAACATCCCCGGTAAAAGAAAAAATAAAATCCCTTCTCAATTCGCTCTCTTTCCATTATGAAACAGAAGGAGACCAGATCTTTTTCTGGTCAGATCATCAGGCATTTGTGGAATATGTAACCTTCCGCTCTCATCCGCCCGGTGATCCCTGGCAGCGGAAAGCGTATGAGATATCAGTTCATGAGTATTGTAACGCAATGATTCATCTGATCAAGCAGAAACGCTCTCTCAGTATCAGCGTCCTGAGCCGTGCCATCGGATCTGTTTTTGGCATAAAACGTATGAACTCAGTGCTTCAGGAAAGAATTGATCAGGGAATTAATCTTCTTATCAGTCGTGGTCAACTTCGACGGGAAGGAGATATGGTGATTTTTATTCCTGCTGGGTGATGATGTACCGGAATGGTGCGGTATTCTGATGACAGAAGATAGCGAAAAACCCATCTTTCCTGTTCGAAGGTTTATACCGTACTTATCCCATTTTTTGGAAGGGGGTTTTTAGCGATCCTCTCGTGAATAGTATCTATCAGATGTACCTGACCTCAAATGTTTCTGTTATGCATTTATGCATAGCAGAATCGGGATGCCTTTTATTATTTATGCCGTTACAATATAACTCTATACTCGCAACCCGCATTATTGATCAATGTACCCGAGAGTTGTTGGTTTATCCGGATTCATCAAAACGGTCCAGGATCTTCTTGTAAGGTTTTCATCCACTGGTATATCCTGTTTTGTATACCATATATGATTACATCTCTCCGTTATATTCCATTGATTTCCAGTTGTACAGATGTTTCATTCCTTTTTATACACATCAGCCGGATCAAATAACCGCTCTCCTGAAACAGTCCCGTCAAGCCTTCGGTAAAAGCAAGACCGGTATCCGGTGTGACATGCTGCGGTGAGCTGGTCCACCACATAGATGACTGCATCTTCGTCACAATCTACTAAAATTTCATGAACTTTTTGAAGATGTCCGGACTCTTCTCCTTTTTTCCAGAGTTTATTCCTGCTTCTGCTGTAATAATGAGCATATCCGGTAGACTGAGTCAGATCTATCGCCTCCTTGTTGGCATATGCCAGCATCAGTACATCTTTTGTTGAATAATCCTGTGCTATAACCGGAACCAAGCCCTTTTCGTCAAAATGAATCGTAATCATGCTATCCCGTTTCCTATGAAAATGATATCAACTATTGTAAAACCGTTTGATTGGATGTTTTTTAAACCTGTTCATTCACGAAGATACTGCACGGAGGATCATTGATACACCATTGTCATACAAAGACTCATTCATCACATCATTCATATGACTTGTTGGATGCCGATCCTCTCGTCGGATACAAACCGTCATGGTTTAATTTATATCTGACCTTTAATTGTTCTATGATTAATCTGGCACTTCCGAAAGGGAGCCTTGAGGAACAGACGCTGCAACTTTTTAAGGAAGCCGATCTTGAAGTAAGAAGGACAGACCGCGATTATAACCCGCAGATTAATGATTCCCGGATAGGAAAAGTCAAGATATTACGACCCCAGGAGATTCCAACCTATATTGAGATGGGGTACTTTGATATGGGTATATCTGGACTTGACTGGATTCATGAGTCCGGAGCACAGGTGCAGGAGGTGGCACAGCTCAATTACAGTAAAACAGGACCGGGTATAGTCAAAATTGTTGTTGCTGTCCATCAGGATGAACCCATCTCATGCGTGCAGGAAATCAGGCCTGATAGTCGTATCACCACGGAATATCCCAAAATAACCAAAGAATTTTTTGAAAAACTGAATATTCCTGTTCGGCTCTTTCCCTCCTATGGCGCCAGTGAGGCGAAAGTTCCTGACCTTATGGATGTGGTTGTTGACCTGACCGAGACCGGGACGACACTGCGAAAGAACGGTCTTAAGATTATCGGGCAGATCATGGAGTCATATACAACCATCATTGCAAACAAGGCCAGCTTTGAGGATCCGGTCAAAAGAAAGGAGATTGAAGAGATTGTAACCCTCCTTATGGGTGTTATTGATGCCAGAAATAAGGTTCTCCTCTCGATGAATGTACCTGCCGGAGTACTTGACTCAATAGTTGCAAATCTTCCGGCATTGAAGAAACCAACGGTTGCAAAGCTCCATGGCATCGATTATTTCAGTCTTGAAACGGTGGTGCTCAAGAGTAAGGTAAATACCCTGATTCCTGAGCTCAAGGCGGCCGGTGCAGAGGATATACTGGAGATACCAATAACCAAGATAGTTCGATAAATTAATTTTGGGTTTAGATACCCATCGTTTTATTCGATGAATTATATCTGTCCAGCTGCAGTATGGTAATATGGGGATTCGCGGTTCATGGCACGTGAGTATTCAATGGGCCACCATCCGGTATCTTTTGGTTTGTCTGATCGCGCTTATCGGTATGCTGCTTGGCTCGTTGGTTTTGAAAGATACCTGGATTGGACTTATTCTTGGATTTACTGGGTATATTGTTGCCCGAATTATTCTCCTGCTGATATATGGGGAATAACGGGGAATGGATAATCATCCCTTCATTGTTCCAGCTGGAGCATATCGGGCAATTAACTTTTTTACCTGGCTGAAGTTCTCTTTGGTGCAGGCCAGCATGATTGGAGAGACCAGGTTCTTGCGATAGATTACAATCGTCCGTTCCCGGTTCTGATACGATATTGACCTGATATCATCCCATGTAATCGAATCCAACTCACGGGAGATGTTTATCAGGCTTCCTCCCGCACCAGTGAGCGATCCACCTGCGAGTGACCCAATGGCAGTCAGCCGGTTCATTATCTTCATGGCATCACCGGCTGCATACCCGATTCCTTCCGGGGTTACTGCGAAGACTGCTTCAGGCCCTCCCTTTGTTGCTTTCTGATATATTGCAGCAATGCCAAGGGAGAGACCGTATAAAAAGAGCCATATGGCAAAAAGAATGGGTATTGTTGATATCGCTGCCTCCGGACCGGTGAGGAGGATGATGACAAAGACCACGAGAAATCCGGCACCAAGAACCATTCCCAATTGTGTAATGACGACTGAACTGGTGATCACTGGCATCTGAGCGGTCCAGACGAGCGAGTCCTGCGATGATGATTCTGCTGACGACACGGGTTTTCCACACTCCTGGCAGAATGCACTCTCCGGAGGGATATCTGTTCCACAGCAGGCACACTGAGTCATGGTATATCCTGTATAGTATGATGGATATTACAGTTCATATTTTTACTCCATAATGAGAGTGAAGCCATGTTTTCATCATACAATTCGAAACAGAATATGACCGGAATTGGTTGTGCACAAACAAAGTATGTATGATATGGTCGATCCGGCTGATGATACCCATTATAATCATGAAAAAGGAGATGAATGATGGGAGAAAAAATGACGGAGATGAGTAATCATTCATGGTTTAGAATACGATATCGGCATTTATCATTAAAATGGAAGGGTATTTCACGCTATTGCTGAATATCGCTGCATAAAAGTGTTATCTACTCCCTCAAGAGGAAATATTGAGTCACTTTCATACTTGTAAACATACACCGGCTTCCAGTAATACCTCCCATCATCCGTTTTTTCAATCTGGTAAAAGTAATAATCACCATACTCCCGATCGCTGTTTCGTTCAGTTTTAGCTAGCCTGTTGCAGCATAGGAATACCTTCCATAATTATCAGCGATATACAGCATATTTTCCAGATTATCCGGGTTGTTCTGCACGATCCATGCTGCCATAAGAGTCAGATCATAATAGAGAATCTCATATATTCAAGGAATTTTTCCGTCTTTAGCCTGTTGAATTGCATCAAACACTCTCCAGTAGTCAGATGAGGGTGGCAGGGCAACATTGAATGCAAGGGCAGTCAGCCTGGTCTGATATGCAAATTCTGCATCGGTTTCATTTTCAAGTATTGGAGATGTCAAAGCTATGGCATCCATCCCGATCCACCGGACTTTCTGAGGGTTTGGATATTTTGATGCCTGTGCCAGAAGGGCGCCGATTTCATCAAATGAGACCGCATACACAATAATGTTCTCCTCTCCGGTCTCCTCAATGAGATGTGTTTCAGTAGTAAGTTGAATACTGTCAGGCAGAGAATCTGATGCAGCAGCCTGAGCAGTTTTCTCAATATTCTACCAAATGGGAAGATTATTTCCAATATCCAGGTATTCCCTTGAAAATTGAATGTGAGATCTGATATTATTGCTGCATACCGAGATATAATTAAGATATTCGAGTGTTTTTTATCGCCAAATACGGTTCAATTAGACAACATATACTACAATTAAAGAGTATTATCGAGAAATACGCAATAATTAGTCATGCAATTTCCCCTTCTGCACATAGTAATATATTGTTGTAACGATCTCATTATGCGTATATGGCCAAGGCAGAAGACGACGAAGTATCTAACCGGAATGAATGGCGGGAATTATCACGTGATTTAACCCGCCGGGATATATTATACTTTATTTCAGGTTCGCCTGATGGAGTGAGAGAACCGAAGATAAAGGATTTCATGAAAGATGTGTTTACATATTCATTCCAGGGATCTGTTGAATCACATCTTCAAAAACTTGAGGCAGACGGGTTTGTGACAAAGGAAGTGCCAAAGAGAGGTGCCCCAGTATGGCATGCAAATCCATTCCGTGTCAGGGAAATTTTGAAGCGGGAGATTGCTGCATTGAAAAGTAGGGAGAAGGCACTCTATATACATTACAGATACCGGTATTGGATTGACACAAAACGAATTGAAAAGAATATTTGAACCGTTTTTCAAAGCTGATCCATCCCGTCATGATCGTTCATCAGCAGGTCTTGGTTTGTCGGTAACCAAACGCCTGATCCAGGCTATCGGGGGGAGTATCTCTATCCATAGCGAAGTTCCTGGGAAAGGAACAGAGGTAGAGATCCGGTTAAAAAAATCCTTATAAATGATAATAAATCTACATTTTACCTAAATTAGCATTAATTTTATTTTAATATTTATAAGTGATGCATTAGGACGCCGGTATTTTACCTATTATATGTAATCAACAGTAACTAACATGTGACTCATGAATACCGACCTATTACTCGGTAGGATGAGTATGGACCCTTAAAGGATCGGGATCTCTCAGGGTTAATCGGGAAGGGTAAAACCACACATAATAGGCCGGTTTTCGGTCACCAATACCTTTCCTCCTTTAAGGATCCATGAACATAATCATGGATCTTCCATTGTATTCTTCAGAACTGATAGATCACTTCTCTTTCGCTCCTGAATGATTTGTCAACCAAATCATCCTATTGCATCGGTTCTCGGCAAAACAACGAATATTCTTTACTGATGGGATGAGAGTGTATAAAATAGTTTTATGAATCTTAATATCGGTCTGGAAGGTCTTATTTTTTAATTGATACCGGATTCAATCAAATTCTCTCAATCCGACAACATGGAAATCCATAAGGCTTATCATCTTTTATACAAAGTAAGGATGTATACTGTGTACGCTCGTGAATTACAATGCATACATACCTGATGAGAGGGAGGGGTTCAGTCTGATTCAAAATGGCTCATAGTATATAAGTCGTCTCTTATGATGGAAGTCGTGATAATTGAGATAATCCTGATATAAGCGTTTATATTATCCCTGGCTTGAGAATTGCCAGTGGTATCATCACCGGATGAGAGCCACGATTTATGTATCAAACCGAAAATAACAGGGAAATGGTTGAAAGGAATGTGTATCAGTGCAGGTTCGTGTAGTTCTCCTGCATTGATCACTTTCTTTTAGACTGGAAAAAGATCCGCCCACGGTGTCTGTTTTCATTGACTTCAGTTTGGCACATTTTTTTATTCCATGTTTTTAATGCAAAATTGCCCATGAATGCTAACCTTTTTTTCTTTATACCGTCTAGTAATTGTATCTCATCAGTGATTCTTACCATTCATATGAATAGAATGTGACGTACATGATACAGCAACATGAAACCGATATTCCGGACATAACAAAGAGATACATGGTACTCAAGGTTCATGGTAACACGACCTCTCAGGAAACGGCAGAGGTTTGCACTGAATCACGAGCTATCATAACATTAAACGGAGCAGTAATCGGTGATCTCTCGATAACCCCAATGGATCTTGAACCGTTTGCTCTTGGCTATCTTATCTGTGAGGGATATATTCGTTCACCGGATGCGATAGAAAAAATTGCCATTCATCTTCCACATATCGATATTATCACAAAAACATCTGTTAATTCTGTTCTTGGATCATTTTCCAGGAACAGCTCAGGAGGGTCCTGTCGTGATCTGCTTCCGGATGGAATATTCCCTCCTTTGGATGATGGCCTGATACTGAAAGGGGAGACCATTTTTCAGTCAATGAATCATGTACATGAATACTCAGTCATCTGGAAGAGAACCGGTGGCATGCATTGCAGTCTTATTATGGACTCTGACGGAAACGTAATATCCGGAGTTGAGGATATGGGCCGGCATACAACGGTTGATAAGGCAGTCGGAATGGCCCTGATGAAAGGTGCAGATCTCAGGTCGTGTTATATTGTGTGCTCAGGCAGGCTTCCGGTTGACATGGTTGCAAAAG
>NZ_DAONKG010000016.1:0-19705 GCF_035406105.1 Methanospirillum sp. | reverse complement strand
AGCAGTATATTTTTTTTGTACAACCAAAGAGATTTCCCTGATTAACTGCTCCCGGCGTACTGGCTTAATGATAAAATTATTTGCTCCGCAACACAGCCCCCTGAGGATATCTGCGGGTTCAGACAACTGGGTAACAAAAATTATTGGAATCGCAGAGTATTTCGGATCCTTACGGAGCAGATGGCAGAATGTATATCCGTCCATTCCAGGCATTATGATATCAGTAAGGATAATGTCAAAGGAAGAAGATGCTAAAAATTCAAATGCCAGGGCAGGGGAATCAACCCATACTACTTCATACCCTTCCTGTGTCAGATAATGACGAATAATATCAGCCTGTGTCTTACTATCCTCAACGACCAGGATCCGGCATGGGTTTTTTTCTGTCATTAATACCCCCGGCTGGATATGGATTGTAAAAACCTTGCAATTTTAACAGGAGGAAGAGAGAACATACCAGCATTCAGCATCTCTGCAGCGCCAGGCATGCCATATACAAATGAACTCTCCATATCCTGAATGATGGTGCATCCCCCTTTCTGTCTTATCTGAAGGAGTTCCTCAGCGCCATCTGACCCCATCCCTGACAGGAGAATTCCCAGAACATGAGATCCCAGGTTATTCGCAGCGGTTCTGAACAGATACGATACAGACGGCCGCAGGTTATGTTCAGGGGGGGCTGATGAGAATGAAAAACAAAGATCCGAAGTAATGCCGGTATGTTTCCCGTCAGGGGCCAGATATAATGTTCCTGGCTCGGCAATCTCTCCCTCCCGAGCCATTTTTACCGGAAAACCGGTGGATTCAGTAAGCCATAATGCCAGTCCCTCGATAAAGCCTGGGGACATATGCTGTACAAGGACCAGGGGGAGGGAAAAATCACGGGGAATATTTCGTAATATCTCCTGAACTACCTGAGGCCCGCCGGTAGATGCGCCCATGACGACAATCCTGATATCCTGCCCGATATGAAAGGGTATACGGAGATGAAGACTATCATCTTTCAGAACGCTTTGGTGATTTATTCTTCTTCGAATTACTTTGACTTCAGAAAACGTGCGTACTGCAAAAACAAGCTCTGAGGCAGCTTTTTCATATTCTGGATCCTCATAAGCAGGCGGTTTTCGGAAAACTGCAAGAGCTCCAGCCTCTACTGCCCGAAATGATGCCTGAATCTCTTCAAGATTATCAATTCCACTCACAATAATGATCGGAACCGGAGTCCTCTCCATAATCTGCCTGGTGGTTGTAAACCCATCAAGATCAGGCATGTTGATATCCATGGTAATGATATCAGGTGTGAGACGGGATGCAAGAATGATCGCTTCCTTTCCGTTTTTCGCCTTACCAATCACGGTTATATCCGGTTCCCTTTCAAATATACTCTGCAGGACCATGAGGGTAACTTCAGAGTCATCGACGAGTAATACCCGAATCATCTGCCTGCACCAATAAGTCGTGTAATTACTTCCAGAAGGTTTGACTGGTCAAAACTGGATTTAATAATATAGGCATTTGCTCCCACTGTAATACCATGCTCACGATCTTCCCGTGAATCAAGTGAAGTAACCAGGATAACCGGAAGATCAGATAATTTCTTCTCCGCACGGATCTTTTCGGTAAGGACAAATCCATTCATTCGCGGCATGTCAACATCTGAAACCACAAGATCAACCGGAGATGTCCGGAGTTTCGTGAGCGCATCAAGGCCGTCTACAGCAGTTTCAACCTCATACCCTGCGCCTTCAAGGATGTTTTTCAGCAGCATTCTGGATGTAATTGAGTCTTCAACTACCATGATCTTTCTCCGGCCTGAAAGCAATGATGATATATCCCGTACTGATACGCCAAGACGGGTCTTCCCCTGCATCTCTTCAGCAAGATCCTCAATATGAAGAACCGGAACGATCTGGGTATTGCTCAGAATTGCGACACCACTCACGAACCGGATATCTTTCAGTTGTGGCCCGAGATCACGGACCACAATCTCCTGAGCTCCGCCGATCTGATGGACGATGACGCCAAATCTCCGGGTAGGGGTCCTGATGAGTACGAGGGATCTGGCATCCGAATTATCAGATGAAACGGAAGAGAGACCGAGAAGGGAACTGAGCATGGCAACCGGAATAGTCTGATTGTCCAGATGCAACACTGTCCTCCCTTCTATCGTTGTAATCTCTGAAGCATCGGGTATCATTACTCGTTCAACCTCTTGTAATGGCAAAAAAAACGGCCTGTTCTCAACATATACAAGAATTCCTTTAAACGTAGCCAGGGTAATAGGAACGGTCAGGGAAAAACGGGTTATTTTTCCCGGAACACTCTCAACATCGACAATACCTCCAACCTGACTGATCTTCTCCTGTACAATTGCAAGACCAAGACCTCTGCCGGATAGGGTGGAAATTTTCTGTGAGGTAGTAAATCCTGACTGAAAGATCAATCTGATTTTTTCCCTGTTGTTTAAGGCCTGAACCTCCTTTTCATCTATTATTCCTTTATTAACGGCAACCATGGATGCCGTATCAGGATTGATGCCTTTTCCATCATCAGTTATGGTAATTGAGATCTGATTTGCCCGGTTATGGATAATGTCAATCGATAATTTCCCTTCCGCTGGTTTTCCCTGCTTAACTCGTATATCTTCGGGCTCAATCCCGTGATCTACTGCATTTCGGATAAGATGAATCATCGGATCACGGATGACATCCAGTATTCGCCGATCAATCTCAATATCTGAACCGTTTACCATAAGAGAGACTTTTTTCCCCTGGTCACGTGCAATATCTCTGACCATCCTCGGATACGTATCGGTCAGGGTCGAGAACGGAACCAGAACCACCTCCCGGATACTATCGATAAGCTGGGTGATGGCAGAATCCATCTCGCTTTGATCCTGGGCCATCATCTGAATGGTTGCATCAAGTCTTGACTCGCAGCTTCCGATTATATCACGGGTGGTATCAATAAAAAGAAGGATACGATCCAGTACATCGCTGGTTCCCTGGTGTTGCCGTTTCAGATTTGCCACATCTCCTTCCACCCGGCTCAGATTCCACCTCCATGCCTGCAATGTCCGGGATATTGTTTTTAACTCAGAAAGATGTGTTCCTGCTGCCATCCGGTATGAAAGTAGGTCATCAGCGGTCTCATACAAGGATGTTAACCGTTCTTCAGAAATTTTTATTTTCGGTGAAGATGTAATGAGTCCCGCTTTTTGGTGAGAGCCCGGGTCTTCTGCTTCGGTATCGGATGGTATGATATCCGTCTGGGTGTCATTTTTTCGTACCGAATCCTCGATAAATACAGATTTTACCTGCTCATTAGCTGTTGGTTTTTGTACAGAAACTGTATTTTTCAATTTTTGAATCAGTGGAGTAATCTTTACATCTTTGGTTCCGGCAAGAAGGGATTCAAGGATGGAGATTGTCTCATGAACCAGATCAAACTCCTTCTCAGTGAGAATCAAGTCACCTTTGCGGACTGATGAAAAGACAGATTCAAGATGCTGACATACCGTTTCGATATCTTTCAACCCAACTGCACGGGCTGCTCCTTTAAGACTATGCGTAGCACGGTATACCGGCTCTATCTCTGCCTGTTGCGATCGGGAAGAGTCCTGCTCCAATACCAGAATTCCGGAAATTATCGCCTGAATATGATCTGTTGCTTCTTCTCCAAAAGTTGCAAGCAGCCGTGCAAGAAACTCCTCGTCCTGTATATCCATGGCTTTTTTCTCATACCCTGAACCGTTCAGTGATCTCCTTCAGACTATTACCAAGATCATGAAGATCACGGGCTGTTTTTTCCACCTGCCTGGTTACTTCAAGATTATTTTGAGCCGCAGTCCGGATATTTTCCATAGCGATTGAGATCTGATCCATCCCGACAACCTGTTCCTGACTTGAGGCAGAAATCTGAATCCCGGCCCTGGCAGCATCAGATATCCCCTGTGAGAGGACATTGATAGCTTCCTGTGCCTCTTTCGTCAGTCTCATGCCGGTTGCAACGGTCTTAGTCCCTTGTTCGGTTGAGATAACAGTGGAACTGATACCCCGCTGAATATCAGTCAGAATATTACGGATATTTGTGGTTGCCTGCTTTGATTGTTCTGCAAGACTTTTAATCTCCTGAGCCACCACCCCAAATCCTTTTCCAAATTCTCCAGCCTTTGCAGCCTCTATTGATGCATTTACCGCAAGCAGGTTTGATTGTTCCGCAATATCGGTAACACTGGCAATTATCTCACCAATAGCCTGACTCTGTTCAGACAGACGGATGACATTGGATGCAATTGACTCCATCTGCTGATTGATCTGATTCATACCGTTCATGATCTCTTCAACAGATGTCTGTCCATTTTTCACAACCTGATTTACCGTCTGTGATTTTTCTGCCACTGTTTTTGCTTTCTGATTTGTGACTTCACTCGTCTTTCGAACCTCCTCTACCGTTGCAGAGGTCTCATTGACCGCGGATGCAGTCTCTGCCGTACTTGATGATAACTGCGCAGTGACAGACAAAATTTCTGTGGATGCTGCCGAGAGCACATTAACTCCCTGATAGAGCTCGTCGTTGATGATGGTCATCATCCGCGACAGTTCAATTCCTATCCGGTTAAGGGCTTCCTTAAAGGTGATATATTCGCCCTTCACATGGAGTTTCTCATCCACCCGTGCAGTAAAGTTCCCTGCTGCATACTCTGCCGATACCCGCATCGCTTCATGAACAGGCTCGATAACAGCATCAAGTGTTTTATTTACTCCTTCTACAATACGTCTGAAATCTCCCTGATGTCTCGATATATCTGCCCGGGTATTCAACCTCCCTTCAATTGCTGCTTCAGCAAGCATTGCGGCGTCGGAAATCATCAGATTGACTGCTTCAATACACTGATTCAGATTATTTTTTATCAGGTTAAAATCGCCGTTATATGAATCGGTGATCTGTGGAGGAATATCACCTCTGGAGATGCGATCTACATATTCTGCTGCAATATTTAACGGACCGATAATGGCATCAAGCATCGTATTAATCCCATCAAACATATCCTTGCTGTACCCGGTGTATTTGGAAAGATCAACCCGGTAATCGAGATGTCCGGCTATGCCATTCGAAATAAGCAGTTCAATATCCCGGTTTCTTTCGTTGAGAGTTTTTATCAGATTATTCAGATTGCTCCTTATCTCTTCAAAAGATCCGTGAAAAGATTCCTCTATCGGTGGTGGTATGATTCCATGAGCCATCTCATTGATATATTCAGCAGTAATGCCCATTGGTTTGACATATGCATCAAGGGTTGAATTCATACCGGTAATGATCTTTCTGTAATCGCCCTCATGCTTTTCTGGATCTACCCGGAAGGTCAGTTCACCCTTTACCGCTGCATCAGAAAGAGCCCTGGCATCATCCACCATGCGGGAGATATTGCTTCCCATTTCATTGACCGCCTGACTGAGTACCCCGATTTCATCATTCCGGTGTCTGGTTATACGGGCAGAACTGTCACCCCTCCCTATTCTGTTTGCAACATCCATGAGTTCCATAAGTGGCTTTGTTATATTATTTGTCAGCAAATATGCGATCAAAAGCGACAGGATAATAATGACTGACCCGGATCCGATGATTATGGTAAAGAGAATATTCTTTTCAGATTCTGCTTTTTCAATTGTCCTTTGTGCATCTTTAAGGAAAGAATCCTTCAGTGATTGAAACGTGGATTCTGTTGACCGCCTGGCCTCTGCATGTTCCCCGCCATTCATTATGGAAATCTTTGCTTCATGTTCTTTACCGCTCTTTTCAAGATCAAATACCCCTGATGCAGCCAGTTTATATCGTGCCCACTGATCCAGGAAAGTCTTCAAGAGGTCTTGTTGTTCCTCATTCATGGGAATAGCCTTCATCTCTTCAATCAGTGGCTCTATTGTATTTATCTCCTGAATTAAACGCTGATAATCCTGATCCCGCTCTTCAGGAATGGCATTTGAGCGAAAAACAAGAGCACGCATAGAATGAAGACCAATCTCTATTTGCTGAATTTTCATTAAGGGAATAGTCTGCTCTGAATAGAGCTGATCAACTTCAGATGTGAGTCTGTCCACACTGATAAGACATGCCACTATGATCAGTGACATGAGCAAGATTACAATAATAAAGCCAACAAATAATTTTTTGCCGATATTAATATTATCCAGAATTGCATTGATACCCATGATTCACACCTTGTCAGATGGTTGAGACCTGTACCAGAGCATAATAATCCAATCTTTAGAGAACATGTAAATTTTTTTAGAGAAGATGATATTACCCGGCATCATACTATAATTTTCCATTTTTCCGGTCAACAACAAGCCTTGGATGTGTGATAACCGCTTTTGTATTAATCAGGATGAGTGGTCCGGGAAATACTCCGGCTATAAACTCCTTTCCAATGCCCTGTATTGTATCCGGAGGCGGAGTCAGACGAGAAATTCTCTCCCAGGATACCCCTTCAACCTGGTCAGCAAGGATTGCAAATTCCATGCCCTCTCCGGAAAGAACAATAATTTTATTATAATCAGAAAGGCCCTTTCGTGGTAGATCAAAAAATACCCGCAAATCTGTAACAGAAATGACCCGGCCCCTGATGCTGATAATTCCCAGGATAAAATCAGGTGTCCCGGGAAGGGGGGTCAGGTGACGAAGGAGAGTAACTTCTTTTACATACTCAGTTGAAACACCATACCGTTCGCCATTCAGGAGGAAAATGAGGATTTCAATTCTCTCCCCTGAATCTTCTGTCGCCTTGAGAGGAACAGCCAGTTTTCTTGCCCGTTCCAATAAAATCTCTTCACTGGTTTTACTGGCCTGCAGCATATTCTGTTCGCTTGTCACGGATCATCCCCTAAGAAGCATCTGTATCATATCCTTCATCTTTTGCGCTGGTATACCCTCTGTCTCTTCACGAATGGTATCCTCATCTGTTGATTCAAGAATATGAACCGCCAGTTCATAATGATGCCGTGCCAGATCAGGCCTTCCGGTTTTTGCATAAATTCCGGCAATCGCAAGGTGAGCTGGAAGATAATCATGAAATGCATATAAGGACTGTCGTAATGACTGCAGAGCATGATCATACATTCCCTGTTCGTCAAGTACTGCAGCTTTTAAAAGATATGGCCGGGGATTTAACACATCCACAGCTATCAGACGGTCACTCCATCCAAGTGCCTTATCATATTCTCCATTTCCTGCATACCCTCGAATAAGAATCTCAACCTGCCTGACCCAAAGGGGATTTATATCAGAATTTAATTGAGCGATTAACTGAGCAGCCTCATCAAGCCGATTTTCGGTGATGAATTGATCAAACTGTGATTCTTCAGATTTATCAATAGACGTGAGGATTGAGAAGGGCAGTATATTTCCGCCCTCTACTGTTATGTCATCTGGTAATTCATACGGTTCCTGGTCACATAGATCTGTGTCTGCCGGATGCAATGATTCAGAAATATTCGGTTCATGTGCAATCTCATGTTCATGACAAGAATACAGATCCCTCTTCTCATACCTGTGACTCGCAGGTTCAATCCTTTCGTGAAGAAAAACAGAGCCGTAATGAAGCATCCGGATATCATGACCTGAGACGAGTCCAATCTCCTGGGGAGAGACAATGAGGTATCCCCCGATCCGAAGCGAACAGATCAGATGACGAACCACCTCCCTGGATTGGTCAGACGAAAAATACATCAATACATTCCGGCAGAGAATGATATCCAGTGATGAGGGTTCCCGTGCATGATAGAGGGTACTGTCACGGATAAGATTCATTCGATCAAACTGAACCATATTTCGTATAGAGTCATCGATCTTCATCCGGTTATCTGGAGTCGGCGAGAAATACGAGCCAACCGGAATAATGGGATCATCCCTGAATGACCATCGTGAATAAATACCTTCCTGGGCACGATGAAGCATGTTCTTATTAATGTCTGTAGCAAGCAGGTAGATGTCCCAGTCAGCAATATCAATCAGCAGATATTTAAGCAGCATCGCGATGGAATATGGCTCTTCCCCACTACTACAGGCAGCACTCCAGATACGAAGATACAATTTCTGTTCCTGTCTGCGTACCCTGATGAGGTCAGGGAGTAATGTATCCCTGAGATACAGAAAGAGATTTTTATCCCTGAAAAAATACGTCTCTCCAATCGTAATATAATGAATCAGGATTTCCAAAAAGCGTGAGAGAAAGGATGAATTATCCAGCTGATCAAGACACGTCCGGAGTGGTATTTTCAAATCGGTGCATGCAGACGTGATATGACGGATGAGATCGTGACTATGGTGATCATCAAACAGTATTCCGGTATGATTCAGAATGACCGCACGTACCTTCCGTATTGCTTCATCATTCAGATCATCGCTCATGATTTAAAAGATTCCTTCATGGATCTTATCTTCTCCTGATCGTCCATGCAGATGATATCTTTTGGATGCGTGAGAACTAATAAACCATCTTTACATCGATAAATACCACTGAACCCCTTCAGAACAGGGAAAAGATCTTCAGGAGAAATAATTTCATTCGCAAGATGGTATACACCAGTAATATGTTCAGCAATTATTGCAATATTTCGCTCATCCTTTACAATGATTAAATAGTCCTCTATATCTGGCGGTTTCTCTTCCAGTCCGAAAAAATGTCTAAAGGAGAAAACCGGGAGAACATCTCCATGATAGTTTATTATCCCCACAATCCCCTGAGGACCGTCGTGAATCGGGGTTATTGCAACCATCCGGATGACATGATCCAAAATGACAGCAGGAATGCCAAGGCGTACATGGTGCACAGTAAAAACAAGGATTTCATTCAGGCCTTCATCGACAATAGACCCGAATCTTTCAGAATTACCGACTACTTCGACCACCGTACATCACAAATTTTGCGATAAGGGATTGCATCTGGATGTCACTCCCGGCTCCTTCTGATAACCGGAAGTCTGTCTCTCCGAGAGCATCAATCAAACGGACTTTGACACCTTCAGGAAGATCACGCTTTATAATTGCACGATATAATTGTCCAATGAGTTCCTGGGGAGCGATGCCACGGTCATGAAGGAGAGCCTGGAGTGCACTCCCTGCACCAAGAAAGTTACCTGCAAGACTGAGATCAATGAGATCTTCTATCTCTTCCGGACGTGCTGTTGCGGTTATTGCAAAAATCATATCAGGACTAATCTCACGTCCAAGAATTGCCGCACCCTGAAGTGCATTGATGGCTTTACGCATATCTCCCTGGGCAACGTAAAAGATTGCATCGATAACCTGATCAGATGCCGTCAGATTCTGATCAGCACTAATCCGCCTGACCATCTCTGCAACCGCCTGACGGCCAAGCGGTCTGAACCGGTAAATTGCACACCTGCTCTGAATAGGGTCAATAATTTTTGCCGAATAATTACAGGAAAGGATGAATCTGCAGGTTTGTGCATACGTCTCCATCGTACGGCGAAGAGCAGACTGTGCATCGGTTGTCAGTGCATCTGCTTCATCGAGAAAGAGGATTTTAAATGTTGAGCCTCCAAACGGAGAAGTCCTGGCAAATTGTTTGATCTGGTTCCTCACGACATCAATTCCCCGCTCATCAGATGCATTCAGTTCCCGGAAATTCATCTGCCAATCGTCACCAAAAAATTCACGTGCCAGAGCTACAGCGGCGGTTGTCTTTCCAGTTCCGGCATTTCCGGTAAAGAGGAGATGGGGCATCTCCCGTTTTGCCACATATGACCGGAGTCGTTCAATAATCTCCTGCTGCCCGATGATATCTTCAAGAACCCGCGGCCGATATTTTTCTATCCAAATGGCATGATTTTCTTCCATCGTACTCGTATCCTCCGGTTAAAACCGATATATACAGGCATCACGGGTGTTACGAAAATGATGCCAGACCGTACTCAATATATTACTGATGTTCATTCGATATAGGTTCTTCAGATTGATCTGTTACAGACCTGGCTGCAAGGATATCGGTGCAGGTTTTATACCCGTACTGAGCCTGAATATCATCTGGATCAAGTACAAGGGTCCGCTCATAACATATCCGTGCTGCATATTCTTCTCCTGAATGAAGGAATGCATCACCTAAATATCTCCATCCTTCTGGATTATCAGGATCCAGAGTGGTAACACAGGTCAGACTGATTCGTGCTTTGTCGTACTCTTCCATATATATCTCTGCCAATCCTTTCAGAAGGAATGCATCAGACCAGTCTGGATTCAAAGACGCTGCCTGGGCTGCATTTATTGCAGCTTCTGAATACTGCCCGAGTTCAAATAAAACACGAGCACGTGAAAGCCAGATTTCAGCATTATCCGGAATACAGGTGATCGCACTGGTGAATAATTCAAGTGCCCGGTCAGGATCTCCTGCCTGCTCATACGACTGCCCTGCAAGGTATGAAAGATTTCCGTCATTTGATCGCATCTGTAACAAAATTTCGAACTGTTCTGCAGCACACGTAAATTCCCTGATCTGGGCGAGTAATGATGCATACCGAAACAGTATCTGGTAATCTTCGGGATGGACCTTCAGAAGACTAAATAACAGATCCCTGGCCTCCTCATACCTTTCAGCATAGACATACAGATCGGCAAGAACCAGTTGGATCTCGGTTCCTGCCGGGCGGCCAGTCCATTCCTGAAGAATCTGTACTGCTTTATTAATATCGGACATATGCCAGCCCCACACACGGGCAAGAGTAGTGACCCAGAATGGATTGTCCGGATTATATGCCCGTTGTTTCTCACACAATTCTATCAGTTCATCCCACCGTTGAAGATGATACAGGGATCGGGCATATCCCTCAGCGGCTCCGGAGTCCCAAGGACGCTGTATCAGAAGTGAAGAAAAGACTGAAAGAGCCTTCTCATACTGATTACATGCACCCAAAACCCGGCCATAGTGAAATAGAATATCCGGTTCATCCGATAATGAGACTGCTTTTTCAAGTGATGATACTGCCTCCTGGTGACGGTCAAGAGTACTATACACAAGACCCAGAAGAAGATGAGGAAGGTGACTGTCTGCATCAAGTCCGGATGCCATACGAAAACATGAAACTGCCATCTGAAGATTATCTTGTGAGAGAGATATCATCCCCTTTTTCAACCAGGGAACAATCTGTTCTGGATTGATCTCGATGAGCCGGTTATAACACCATAATTCATCTTTTAACCTCCCCATCTCTTCATACAGCCTGGCACAATACAATAAGGTTTCAGTATCATCCGGATCATGATCAAGTGATTCTCGAAACCAACGTTCCGCCTCATCAGGCTTGTTTAATTTATGGGCGATACGCCCCAGAAGGGTTAAGATCTCCGGATTCTCCGGATCAAACACAAGCGCCTCAGACAATGTATCTCGGGCTGTATGATAATGGCCGCTCTCATACCACATCTTTCCAAGTTCTATCCTGGGCTCTGGCCGGAGGGGTTCAAGAGAGATACATCTGGAAAAATATTCTAGTGCTTCCTGATTATCTCCGGTCTTTTGTGCGATACGACCGAGCTCAAAACAGATATCGGCCCGGTCAGGATATTTGCTCAGAAGATGCAGAAACAAGTCCCGTGCGTCATCAACGCTTCCGGACAGATACAATGTATACCCTTTGTTAAACCATGCAACCGGATCATCAGGATCTTCATCAATTATCATCTGAATGCATGAAAGTGCTTCTTCAAATTCCTCGCGCCGGGCATGAAGCGCTGCTCTCTGCATTATTAATTCTTTTTCACGTATGTGCATACAGGACCTGACATGCAGGAGAGGACCTGCAGTTGATTATACCTATCAGCACCGGAACAATTGAACTTTCGGAAAAAAGAGTTAGCTGGAGGCCGGGGTCTCATTCCCGTTCCCGCCGGATATATTCATTCCTTTATCAGCCTGGGATGAAGTGACGTTACCACCCTCCGGGTTTTCAATAAGAGCCTTCAGATCAAGGGCATATTGCCATGTCTGATCAAAGGAGAGGGCCTTGTCAACTGCTGCCTTTGCCTCATCCATCTTATTCAGTTTATAGAGAGCAAATGCCTTCTGTGCCCAGAGATCAGCCTTGGTGTCATCCAGGGCAATTGCAGCATCAAAAGCTTTCAATGCATCCTCAAATTTCTCCTGGGTCAGCAGTGCCAGACCTTTTGCAAGATAGGCACGTGGACTTGGCTCAATCTGAATAGCTTTGTCAAACGCGGCAATTGCTTCATCAGTCTTATTGAGCTTTACAAGGGTTGTTCCATGATTATAATGGTACTCCGCCTCTGAACCGGAAAGGTTGATTGCTTCCTCAAAGGCCTTAAGTGCATCCTCGTTGTTATCCAGTTCGCTGAGAACAACACCATAGTCATTCCATGCGACTGCATTGGTTGCATTGAGTTCAACTGCCTTTGCAAAGGCTTCTGAAGCTCCCTGCTTGTCATCATTCTCAACACGGGCCAGACCCAGGGTATAATATGCCTTTGACCGGTCATCTTCAGTCATCTGTGATGCATTCAGTGCTGTTGCCTGCTCAAGTGAGTCGACTGCGTCCTGATAATTTCCAAGCTGATACTGGGTCAGACCTTTGAGGTAATAGGGATCAGCAAGGTCCGGTCTTAGCTCAATCATCTTATCAAGAGCGGTAGTTGCCTCATCATATGAGCCTTCATCGCTTAAAAGACCGCCAAGATAGTACCAGGCATCTGCGAGGTTTGGATTTAATTCAGTAGCGGTTCTGAATTCAGCAATTGCACCTGCACGGTCACTCTGATCGATATATACCTGTCCCATCCAGTAGTGTGCAACTCCCATCTGGGGATCGGCTTTGGTTGCTTCGGTAAATGCCTCCATGGCACCAGTCAGATCATTCTGGTCATATAAAACTCTGCCCTTATAATACAATGCATTTGCATTATTCGGGTTCAGTTCAATAGCCTTATTGAAGGCCGTAAGTGCTTCATCAGAGTTTTTCCTAACTTCAAAGAGGATACGGCCTTTGCGATCCCATACATCTGAATCGCTCCCGACAGTCAGGAATGGCTCAGAATAATTACCTTCTATTGCAAGAACCTGGTTAAAGGTAGCCTCTGCATCATCAAATTTCCCTAGTGCACTCTCCGCAATTCCTTTTGCATACAGGGCATCCTTAAATTCAGGATTCAATTCAATAGCCTTTTCATATGCTGTAAGGGCTTCTTCTGGCTTTCCAAGGTCAGAAAGCGTAATTCCTTTCCAGTAATATGCACGCGAGCCATCAGGCTTCAGATCAATTGCCTTATTAAAAGCCTCAAGTGCAAGGTCAGATTCATTGTTGAGAAGATGTGCAATTCCCTTGTTAATCCAGATACCGGGATCGTCTGTTGTGAACTCAACTGCTTTATTGAGTGCTTCCAGTGCCGAAACCGGATCTGGTTTCTCCTTTCCAATAAGATACAAATATCCGATATTGCCCCATGCAACTCCGTTTTCAGGATTAATAGTTGTTACATTCTGAAACGCATAAATTGCTGATTCAACATCACCGGACATCAGATACGATCCACCAAGTTTTGAGTATGCCTGTTCATTCTGTGGATCTTCTTCGACTGCTTTTAGAAAGTTGGAGATTGCTTCTTCGTAGTTTTCATTCTCAAGGGCAGAGAGCCCCTGTTCATACCACCCGGACCCCGTTGCATTCTCTTCTGCTACAACTCCTGCCGTCATAACTGACAGGAGAAGGAAGGCAAAAACCGGGAGTATTACTCCGATCTTCATGCCTTATATATCACATAGGAAAGGGAGAAATAGTTTCTTCTTTCATCATTTGTGTTGATATAATCAGCGAATTCTGATTTATTTATTACAGGATAAATATAATGTAATATCAGAGGTTTTTATTGTGAATTCTAGGATTTTCAATTTATTTTATCCTGCCTTCATCAAATATATATATATAGAGCAGGTACTGACAATCGCAATGACTCGGTCATGCCAGATGAGATATTTTTTAATATACATCATGCGTATATTAAGGGCACGCCGTTGTGGCTTAGCGGTATAGCGGCTGATTCGTAATCAGCAGGTCGAGGGTTCAAATCCCTCCAGCGGCTCTTTTCATAAATCTAGTATCTAAAAAACAGGATACCATAAAGATCATCTATTTTGACAGAGAAGAAGTCTGATTTTCACATTGTGAATATCAGATATTTTCGAGACTATCAATACCAATCGGTGCTCATATATCCCTATGGCCGAAGCATCCAAAATCTATATTGAATAGGGCGAAAAAGATCACCTCAAATCTCTTAAGAATAATCCGATATATCTACCATTTCAATGGAAATTCAGATTGCACCTGCATCACCACAGTATTCATTTGTAGATTTCGGCCAAAGAAATCATCGAACATATAACGAACGAGCCTTCTCGGTCTTCTATGAAAGCGTTTTGTAACCGAAAGAAAATGTATATTTTTTTATTAATGGCAAATCTCAATCAGAACCAATTTGATACCGATTATCATATTACAAAACCGGCACCACAACTCTAAAACCAAAATCAAAGAAATTCACTAGTAAACTAATACCCCACCACCTCCTCCCGATCCCATTTCCTCATTCCCAACCTGACGAGCCAATACGCCGGGACCAGCAACATTACTCCAACCAGACCAAACCAGGGATTCATCGAAGTCAGGGAACCAAATATCGACAATGCAAACCCAATAAACAAAAAATACTGAACCATCACCCGGACATTATACACCAGAACACTTGGTGATAATCCGGTCAGCCAGATAGACACCGCAAGAACATAATACGACACAGATAAGGTCAAAACCAAAACCGGCAGCAGGAATTCTCCCTGACCGGAAAGAAAGGTAATCATCGCGATAAAGAAGATCGGAATCACCTGAAGGAGTGTAAAAGACGTGATTTTACTGGTAATAACGTCTCTGACATGAAGGGGAAGAAGAGCATATACACTGAATGAATCAAACATGCACAGCCAGGTGTACATGGTAGACGCAATTATCCCGGTTATCATCGCAAAGGTGAGAAGAAGATGAATAGGAGAAACATACTCATCGAGCAGGGAGAGAAAGAACCAGATGATGATAAGCGGCACTAGAAATGAAAAGATAGTCTGACCCACAATACTCCCGGACCGCCAGAGATCAATCATATCTTTTGCAGCAAGGGGCGGATTTGGAAGCCGGTTCAGATGATGAATGAGTGGTTTCATCCGGTTCGGATAATTTTTTGTTCCGGGCTGAATATCTGGTGAAAACAGGAGAAGGGCAATACAACATGGAACCAGAACCACCATACAGCTTTCAAGAAGAATATCCCAGGAAAATTGGTAAAAAAGTATGAGCGGCGGGAAAAGTGTTGCCGGGTTTGTTCCGGTGAACGTGAACCATCCCAGAAATACCAAACCTGCAAAAATCAAAAAGACAAAGAGCGCCTTTCCTGATCGCCCATAGAGAGATGACAGGAAGAAGACAACAGACATGCCGGTGAGAAATGAGAGACTCAACGTAAGAAGGATATTTAATGGATAAAAAACCGGAATTCCGGTGAAGAGTGATCCTACAAGAAATCCTGCACCCACAGGAAAGATCCAGAGGAAAAAATAATACACGGTATCCTTGAGCACAAAAATTGTGAAGATATGCCGGGGGTTGAGGGGGAGGATCCTGGCAGAAAATGCAAGAAGGCTGGCCTGACCAAACCGGCGGTTCATGACTTCATGTCCAAGAAGGCCAAATGCTCCGACCATAAACCCAAGCATCAGATATTGTGCATGAATCAGGATGACAAGATCCCCAACCGGCATTGTCGTCTGGATCAGGGGAAGAAGAAAGGTACCCATAAACGCAATGGCACAAATCATCACTGGAAAGAGGGCAAAATTCAGACTCCCGAACATGGTCGAATGAATCCGCCATTCTTCCTTTAGCATATTGAAAAAAAGCCCAGCCATGGTTATGTCCTGACAAGTGATAGGAACAGATCTGACAGATGACGATTGCCCGCTTTAACTGACTCCATGGTTCCGGTGTAGAGCAGATTTCCCACATGGAGAATGGCAACTTCAGAACAGATCTCTTCAGCCGTTTCCAACAGATGAGTGGAGATGAACAGCGTATTGCCCTGCTTCGTATATGAGACAAAGAATGCCTTGACCTTGTCCTGCATGATGGGATCAAAGTTGATAAGCGGTTCATCAATGAGGGCAAGTTCAGGGTTATGAATAAATGCCTGGGTGAGCATCAGTTTCTGCCTGGTTCCACGGGAGAGATCTTTGCAGAGCACATTTCTTTTATCTCCATACTCCAGAAAATCAAACCACCAGTCTACTTTTTGTTCCAGATCAGGGATCTTCCTGATATCACCAACAAACTCCAGGTATTCCATGACAGTCAGGAAACTTGGCGGGGATTCCTGTTCTGGAATGATTCCAACCAAAGTTCTGACACCTACCGGATCAATTGCCACATCAAGACCAAGAACATGAGCATTCCCGGATGAGGGGAGTATCTGACCGGTCAGCATCTTTATCATTGTTGTCTTTCCAGAGCCGTTCGGACCTAACAGACCGAACAGAGATCCCTTCCTGACATTCAGGGTTACGGCATTGACCGCAGTCAGATCACCATATTTTTTGGTCAGGGATTTTGTTTCAATAATAGATTCCATGGTGACGTGGTTGTAATCCTTTTTTTATAATAAGTGACAAGTTTGGTTAGGTAAAAACAGTACCCGTCGTCATTTTTTTAAGATTCCTAGCGAATTGTTTGAATTTCATAGATTATGTACGGAGAGATAATGGGTCAATAAATCCAGACTAAAAAACCTTTCATATTCCATTATCATCCATACCTGATAGTGATTCCTGCGGGAAGCGATCAACGAAAGTATTGAGTCACATTCAATGTAAAGGGTTCGTCATCTCTTACTCCAAATAAGGATTCTACATTCAGACGTTCTTTTCAAGTAACTCTTTGTATCGTGCAACCCCCCTCCGAATCACTTCTTCCGTAATTATTCCCCGGCCCGATGGCAGCTCAAGAACTCTCTGTGGAAGAGGGATCGAATCTGGCTCTAAGGAAAAACCCTCACGGATCTTAAACCGGTACTTTTCAGCAAGTATCGATCTCCCCAGGGCATCAAGTTCTTCAATAGTCATGGATATCCCACAGACAGACAACACTTCCTGGATAATTTCCCGGGTATACAGGCCACGGGCAAAGAAACAAACCACCAGACTTGAGAGAATCTGACGATATGCTTCTTCTTCATACAACTCATCAGCAATTTTTTCCGGTGTTTCAGGGAATTTTTCTGCAGGTTTTTGATCAACGCTATATCCGGCACTATCAAGATGGCTGTGCCGTGCCCCACAGATATATCCGATATATGCAGAAGGACCGGTATGATACCCGGGCATCTCATTTTTCCCAAAAGCAAGAGCATACTCTTCACCGCCATATACAGAGGCCGCAAATGAGACTCCTTTTCCCAGGTTCTGGTAAAAATCACTTTTTTGTCCTGCAAGGGCCTTGAAAAATGCAAGGTATTGCTTAGCATCACCGAACGAGAGTCTGATACCCCCGGTCATCTGTTCATCCAGAAGTCCCTGGTTCATTGCTTCAGTTGCCCATGCAGCACAAACGCCAGCTGACATGGCATCAAGTCCGGTCTGCTCAATGATATCAATCAAGTTCAGGACATCAGGAGGATCAGAAACCCCAAGCATGAATCCAAGAGCATAGATTAATTCATAGTCATAACTCACCGGGATGGTCTTGTAAAAGTACGGATCATTCGGATAGGGAATTCTGATCTGACCGATATGAATACAACTGACCGGACAATGTGAACATGCAACACGACGGGAAAGGAAGAGCCGGGCAAATTCTTCTCCGGATAAATTGTCTGATCCAGTCAATCTTTGTTCAATGAGATTTTTCACCGGAAGAGATCCCATTGCAGAGAGTGATTTGACATTAACCGGTGTTCCTATCTCATGATACTTCTGCATGAGTGGAGATCGGGTCACCTGATCATAAAGCCGGTCATAGAGCTCCCGGTATTTCTTCCGATCCAATACCTCAATGAGATTATCCCCTGAAATAAGTACCGCCTTGAGTTTCTTGGACCCAAAAACCGCACCAAGGCCCATTCTGCCAAAATGACGGTATGTCTCTGAAGTTACACTGGCATATCTGACCAGATTCTCCCCGGCTCTTCCTATCCGCAGGATGGTTCTGGTTCCCGGTGTTCCGTCTTTTGATCGTATGATGCGTGCGGCAGTATCACTCCGGCCGGTTCCCCACAAAGCCCGGGCATCACGAAATGCAACCCCGTCTTTTGTAATTGACAGATACACCGGATGTGACGCTTTCCCGGTGATGACTATGGCGCCATAACCGGCTGATCTGATTGCAACTGCTGTCCGGCCCCCTGCATGACTCTCACCCAGATTTCCAGTCAGCGGGGATTTGAACATGGCGACACATTTCGATGCGAGAGGAAAAAGAGCGGTTGCAACTCCGACGGAAAAGATAATCGGATTTTCCGGTCCCAGTGGATCAGCTCCCTGCGGACAGAATTCCTCCAGCAGCCTGATAGCTGCTCCGGCACCACCAAGTCGTTCCTGAAAGAGATCCGGCCGTTCTTCGGTATGAAATGACCATGTAGAGAGATCAATAAACAGAACCCGTGATAACCTGACATCAGGACTCATCAGCCATTAGCTCCTGTAGTTCAATAACTTCGTATGGGCAATACTGTGCGCAATACCCACAATAGATACAGATGATGGGATGGTTCTCCTCTTGATCCCAGGATATTGCTCCGAGAATACACCCTTCCAGACATTGTTTACACCCGGTGCATTTGTCTTTATTGAGGGTAACCCCGCCACCCTGACGGGGAAGGAGAGCCTCTTCCGGACAGAGATGAATACAAGGAGGATCCCGGCATGCCCGGCATACTCTCACCGAAAAACCCCTCTCAATCCCTCCTACAGAACTGACATGGATAGCCGATTTGGCAACTCCACCAAATCCTAACCGTCTGGTACAGGCAAACATACACGACTGACACCCGACACAGCGATCGGCATCGATGACAGAGAGCCGCTTTTTTGGCATATGATGAAATGGGAATGAAAGGTAATGAATATTCGTAGAAAGGTTTGATTCATGAATACCAGAAAAAAGGGATTTCAAGAAAACAAAAAAGAAATCAGAAGTTATTTTAATATGGTTTTCAGATCATGACAGATGTAAAACTATGTATCTGATTGAATAATACACCGAAAAAAGTAAGAGAGTATAAATTTTAATTTACGACTCTTCTATTCAGTTCTGCTAAAAAATTAATCAGATATATCTTGGTTTCAGCGATAACATCTGGGGAGTATACAGTGGACGATATGGCATTCCCCTGGTCTCATTATGAATTCTCTCAATCAGTTTCTCCGCAGTGCCGGTGATCTTATGTGGTTTATTTGGTTCAGATTCTGCGCGAACTGTTACCGTAAGATTTCCTGATCCCATCTCAGAATCGCCTACAACAATTACATATGATACCCAGTCCATACCGGCAGCCCTGATTTTCTTATTCAGGGAATCATCACGGTCATCAACATCAGCCCGGATCCGCGCTTTTGTAAATTTCTCAGCCAGATCTTTTGCAT
>NZ_DAONKG010000015.1:0-19722 GCF_035406105.1 Methanospirillum sp. | reverse complement strand
GGAGGACTTATTCGTTCAGAGAGAACGGATATCTCTGCCGGGTGCACCCCGAGTATAGGAAAGACGACAACACCGGTTTGAATGGTTATTTGTTCAGCAATCCGAAGTGTTTCATCAAACACCCCTTTGAAGTCTTTTCCACTGGCCGGATGGATCCCAAGAGACCAGGATGGTTTGGTAACAAGACATATGTGAGTCCCACCTGATCTTTTAAACTCTTTAATCGCCTCAATCCCTTTTCCGTTCCTGGGGTCGATATGAATGTGATCATCAAGGATTGGATACTTCGGTGTCTTCATCGATCCACTCAATTCTCATCATGGGGTATTCTCCTTCCCGTGCAATGCAGGCATGACATGAGGCTTCGTTTACTCTGACGGTCAGCTCAACATCCAGCATGAGGCCTGATAATTCACTATATCCAAATGAATTCGGGATCATAAGTTCGCGATCCAGTCTGACTGCAATATCAGTCATATATGGTTGCTGGATGTGCGCATTCTCTATTGCTTTCTCTAGGGATGATGCAGACTCCCGGGATACCGGAACTCCTACCCATTGATGGTATATTGCACCGAGTTTTATCCCTGCTTCAAAAGCTGCCCGTTCCCTGTCAGTTATCATATCATCACATAAGCGATTTCAGTATATGTACCTCCCCGTTTTTTCCTGCTCCCTGTCATTATGATTCATATGGTTAACTAGCATTGAGTCCAACAGATATACAATGGCTATCCATCCGATAGAATTCAGATATGGCACCCCGGAAATGAAAACGGTCTTTAGTGAGGAACATCGGTTTCGGTGTATCATTGAAGCCGAGATAGCTCTTGCCAGGGCAGAAGGTATCCTGGGTATGATTCCCCGGGAAGATGCAGATATAATTGCAGAAAAGGCACATCAGGCCTCTCTTGAACGTGCAAAAGAGATCGAAGATGAGATCCATCATGACATGATGGCTGTTGTGCGTGCAATTTCAGAGGTCTGTGGTCATGCAGGAAGGTGGATTCACTATGGGGCAACTTCAAACGACATCCTTGATACCGCTACCGGTCTTCAGATCCGTGATGCACTGAACATTCTTGAAAATAAATTAAAAAACATCCTGAAAGTTCTGCTTGACCGGGCAGAAAAAACCCGATATCTGGTCTGCATCGGCCGGACACACGGTCAGCATGGTGTTCCCACAACCTATGGTCTGCGGTTTGCAATATGGGCAAGTGAGATCGGGCGACATATTGAGCGGTTAATTCAGATGAGACCCAGAGTCTGTGTAGGTCAGCTGACCGGGGCTGTCGGGACCCAGGCTGCCCTTGGAGAGAAAGGGATGGAGATACAGGAAGAGATGATGAAGATTCTGAACATTTCATCAGTCGATGTCTCAAACCAGATTATCCAGAGGGACCGATATGCAGAATATTTCTGTTTTCTTGCAAATGTGGCAACAACGCTTGATAAAATCGGAATAGAGATCCGGTCCCTGCAAAGAACGGAAATTGGCGAGGTAGAGGAGGCATTTGGTGCAAAACAGGTTGGATCCTCCACCATGCCTCATAAGAGAAACCCGATAAAAAGTGAGCAGGTCTGTGGTCTTGCCCGAATTATCCGATCCTCAGTAGAACCGGCATTTCAGAACAACACCCTCTGGGACGAACGTGATTTAACTAATTCATCACCTGAGCGGATTCTGTTTCCTGAAGCTACCATTCTGACGGATCATATCCTCAAGATTATGACTTCTGTCCTTGAGGGGCTGAACCTGAAGGAAGACCGTATAAGACAAAATCTTACCATGCTTCATGGGATAAATATGGCTGAATCAGTCATGATAGAACTGACAAAAAAAGGGATGGGACGACAGGAAGCCCACGAAATTATCAGGGAGAAGAGTATGCAAGCCCTAGCAACACATCAGCCATTAACCTTTCTTCTCTCCAACACTCCTGAAGTTACCCGCTATATTCCTGGTTCAGAGATAGAAAAACTCTTGGATCCGGAGTCATACATTGGAACGTCCGTTCAGCAGGTAGAACGAGTGGTACACAAATTGCGTACCCTCTATCTTTAATCCTTTATTCATATACACCGGTAAAAATTGACCCGTACCGCTCAAATTTAAAATCTGAACGGGTAATTGGTTCGGTTGAAAATTTCCAGGTCTTTTTTGGTTCCAGGTAATCTATGGTTGCATAGGCATTTCCAATCTGATCCCCGTCGGCATTAAAAAGATTAAAAGTAATAACTATGATATCAATGGTCTTATCATCAAGGTTACGTATCTCACCTTTGATGTATGCTTTATCCTTTGATACCCGGTCGATGTACGTTTTTCTGATTGAAAGGTTGACCTGGGAATCTTCAGTACATTCCAGGTACCCAAAAGGTCGGGTGACATACAATTTTTTTCCGTGTGTCCCCTCCTTTTCAACGGTATCCTGTACCTGGTACTGTACCTGATCAAATAACGGAAAAGCGGTATCAGAGCTCTCAATCGTAATCATCTGATCTGAAATTACCGGTGACGATGAGAGCAGGAAAAATGCAATACATCCAATAAAAATCGAAAGAAAAATAAGATTAATGACAGGATACTGTTTCATTGCAGTATGCCAACCCCCAGTCTTTTCATACATTCCATACAACAACACCCACACTCTTTCAGCTAGGTTGTGATCTGTTTACTGGACCTATAAGACTACCGATATATATCGAAACGGATGAATGGAAATGAGGTCGTATTTGTATGCGTCTTTACTGTATAAACCACATTATATACATGAAAGCAGAAAAATGATGAGGAATAAGAAAGAAACAGATTAAGAATATTTTTGTATCCTTATGTGACGTATGTGAGAGTTATTGAAGTACCATGAGACTTATCACCATACCAATAATAATCCTGATAATTTTTATTCTCTTTGCATTATTTACTCCTGTACTTCTTCTGGAGGGAATTGAGAATATCCTGCCGGGAGATGTAAAACAAAACACTGCAGAAATACGACAAAATGCAGCGAATCTGATGATAGATATCTCGTCCCTTCTTGGAAGATTTGACACCTGTGTTGATTTGTACACGTATCTTATCGAACGATTTCCTGATTCTGCAGAATTTTACGGCAAAAAAGCATTATATCTTCACAAACTTGGACGATTAGATGAGGCTGTCACAGCATTGGACGGAGCTATCGTCCGTGATCCTGAAAATATTGAGTACCTGCTTCGAAAGGCGCGATTAACCAAAGCCCTGTACCGGAATGATGAGTCGAACCAAACCTATCAGCAGATTGATCAGATAACTCCAAAGACAGCTCTCAATTATGCGTATTCAGGTGATGCAGCCCTTGATCGGAGTAAATATATTCAGGCATTTGACCGGTATACAAAATCTTTAGCACTCGATCCATCCAATTCGCTCATTTGGGAAAAACGTGGTGATGTCATTTTTGCCCTGCTCACCATTCCTACAGCCGGACTGGATGCTGATGAAGAGTTGAGAAATAAGGATCTCTATACAGAAGGCATAAAAAGTTATGAGAATGCTGTCAGGTTAAAACCAGATCGGATAGCTGATATTACACAGAAGATGAGTAAAAGATCTGATCTATTTGTCCCAAAATCAATCGCAGAGCTGGAATCGCGGTACACCCGGTACAGATATCTGGGATAGCAGGATAATCAGGTGATAAATGAAGGCAATTTTTTCCTGGGTTTTCTATGGTATCTTTTTATTCACAATTTGTAGTTCACCAACCGTATGGACTGTCTCTTCCAGTTCAGATAATCAATGGAAGGAGATACTTGCCATAGGAGAGGAGAAAGATTACACAATAGGAGCAGATCTGACCCTTAATATTGAACCGGACAAGTATTATTGTACATCATCTGATGAGATTGTTCTTTCCGGTTCCCTGAAGGGAATATTTGGCCCCTTATCAGGAAAAGAGATCACCATCGAACGATCGAACAGTTCTAATGTGAGTATTTTTCTAAAGAGCGTGACTGATACGTCGGGCATATATGCAATATCAGATATTCTGTCTGAACCGGGAATGTACCGGTATCAGGCAATTTATATTCCGGAGGATAATAATTCAGATAAAACGCTCAAAAGTAGTATACGTGAATTATTCTGTACAATTCCAAAAGAATCTCTTGATGATCGGAATACATCACCAATATCCATGCCAAAGGACGATGATTCTCTTGTGCATCTTCCTATGCAATCAAACATTTCTGTTCATCTCATCTCAAATGTTTCAGACTTTTTCCCCGGTCAACAGGTGTTCTTTACCGGTCATGTTACCTCACAGAACCGTCCTGTCGCGTATGCACCGGTGTTCATTCAGCCTGAAACCCGAGGAGGATCCAAAGTCGGGGAAATGATACCATATCAGACAAAAAATGACGGAAGCGTGAATATTTCGTATCATCTGACCGGTCCTGACCCCCTGTTGTTCTCTCTTATCTGGCAGAAGTCTTCCAATCATCCAAAAGTACACTCCGAACCAGTATTCCTTATTCCCTCAAATGGAGGTATACAACCTCCGACCCGTATAGTTCATAAAACAAAGACCCTTGATGCATTCCTGGAAAATAATACCGTTGAATCTTTGAATCCCTTCACAATATATGGATGGTATTGCAGCTACGATGGCCTCCCTCAGTCATTATCACCGCTCGATCTTGTCTGGTTTAATTTTGGTGAGAGAATATGGGATCAGTATCAAAATAGTAGTCAGATACTGACAAATGCCGATGGGCTGTTTGAATGCACAGTCCCTGCACCACAGACGCCGGGAACGTATCTGCTGGCAGTAAAAACCCATGAAAATACCAAAGTGGTGTATTCAAATATCCTTCCATTAACGGTGATTCCCGCCGGAGAGGATGTTTCAGAAAGTACCGATCCTGAACATCCGGATTCTGCTCTTCCAATCACCAGACAAATCCATATTACTGCATCATTAGTGCCTGCACATGTATCTGAAGAGATTACACTCTCCATACAACCTGAAGGTGTCAGTGATGATGAGTTACAAAATTCAGTATTGCAGATATATTATTCGGAAAATGGAATTGATTGGGATTTATACCGCGAAATAAATCCCGACCTGCCAAATGACGATATGATGATCACATTCACACCAGAAAATCCAGGATATTATTATTTCCGGGCATCGGTATCGGATCAGACCGGGATTATTACCAGCTCCCCGATAATTGTCATCCCGGTGATAAAATAAAATGGAATGATAATTCAGACCAGTCCGAACACGTGTAGAATCATCAGAAGGATTGCCCCCGGAATACCTGCGATAGCACAAACAATCACTGCTATCCAGCCAATTTCAATCTCTGGAAATCCGAGTAATGGGAAGATATTCAGAAATTTTACTATCCCCAATAAAAGAAGGCCGAGAATAGAGTTGATGACTAATTGAACGATATTTTTTAAAAGATGCCAGAGTACAGCCAGCACAATAAGGCACAGGATAATAAGGATGAGTGTACCTATCATACATTCTTTCTCCAGATATTACCATATTAAACTATCAGAACGCATCTAACATGGACAACTTCTTTGAACATGCTCATGAGAAGTGCCTGGATATTATCACAGTCATAATTTGACCCCGTATGGAGTATTAAAAGATGGATGCAATTCGCTTTTTCCGAATATATGATATTGGAAAGGAGATTGACATCAATCTTCTTGAGATTGCACTTGCCAGAAGTTATTTTACTGCTCGTGCCAGTTTTCAAAGGATTAAACCAAAATCCATCATGATAGAAGAGCCTCCGCTTTTATTGCGGATGCATCCTGCTGATATTACCGTCAATGGCTCACGATACGATCTATATGCCTCTGCACGTATTTATGATATCGGTGCAATCAGTCTCTGTTTTGTATATGAATCTTCAGAAAGTAATGAGAACGGAATTTTTGAGGATGTCGGTCTTGATCTTGCCAACGAAGAGGTACTATCTGATCTGTTTATCTCATATCTGAACACTCTGAAAGAAATATTACGACCACATATTCCAGATATTGCAATTGATGATTCTTTTTTTGAAGATTATATAATCTACTTTACCGATGATACAAAGGCCCTAGTAGATCCGGTAGTTCTTCTACTTGGTGAGAAAGCGGACTTTTCACAACAGATGCGGGAGGAGGTTGTAAAAAACAGCCTGAGTTATTCAAAGGAGGATATCACAACGCTCTCATGGAATGCTGCTCTGCTAAAAAATCCAGAGATTCCTACTGATCTCTTTGATCTTATTGAGTATGCAAATGTGCAGGTATTTGAGCTTCGGTATTATGATCGGGAACTTTCAAGAAAAATGGAAAAGATGTATCATGATATTGAACTTGCTGACCGGTTAACCTGGCTCAGCCGGATGCGGTTATACCATCAGATCATGGCTGATCTTATGGAGATTCATGCTGAAGTATCGGAGATTACAGAAAAGGTAAACAACCTGATCAAGGTTACAGAGGATGTGTATTATGCCAGAGTGTATGCGACTGCACTCAAAGTACTTCGAAGCCAGCTCTGGAGTGATAGTGTAAATCGGAAGATTGAAGTGATTCAGGAGAATTATTCCATGCTTTCTGATGAAGTACGGATTCAGCACTCAAATTTCCTTGAATGGGTGATTATTATTCTGATAACATTTGAACTTGTATTTGCCATCTGGGAGTACATCTGGTAAGACTGTCATGATCGCTCATAAAGAGACAATCAGATCCGATCTCCGGGAAAGAAGATGGAGCATTCCTGCAGATGTCAGGGAAAATATGAGCAGGAGGATTTGTGAAAAACTCTCACAGGTTGTTCATCCCTGTGATACTGTTCTGGTGTATTGTGCAAAAGAGCCAGAGGTTGAGACATCCTGGTTTATTGATCATCTCCTGAATCATAACCGGAAAGTCATCGTTCCGATTATAGAAAAAGATCAGATCGGTCTTCGGTTATCATATATTGACTCGCGGGAGATCCTCAGGCCCAGTACGTTTCATGTTCCTGAGCCCGTGGGGTATGAAATTCCTGCTGATCCAGCTCATGTTACCTGTGCAATTATCCCAATGCTTGGTTTTGACCGATCAGGAGGAAGGATCGGATATGGAGCCGGATATTATGATCGTTTTTTATCTGAGCACACTCATATCAGAAAAATAGGAATAGCATACTCAATCCAGGAGGTTCCTGCTATACCCGTACAACCTCACGATATCAGAATGGATATTATTATCACCGAAACGAACACATTCCGGTGCTCTTAGGATACGTTATGACTTCCAAATCAGGGATTCGGCTTGAAGTCCGCCGCGCTGCTGAAGAGGACGCAGGGAAAGGCCTCGCACGAATTCATCCGGCCGTTATGCGTGCTCTTGGGATTGTGAATGGAGAATTCATTGAGATCCTTGGGGCTAAACGAGCAGTTGCCGCAGCATGGAGCTCTCAGAGTACCACCCACGGCAGGAATGATATCGCTATAGATGGTGAGATAAGAAGTAATGCAGGTTGTGGAATTGATGACCGGGTCATTGTCAGACGAGTGTCCGTCCATGACGTAAGAAAAGTTATTTTACAACCGGTAACCAGTATCTCCCTGAATAATCCGGAAGTACTCCTTGCAAAAAAATTACGGGGGCGGCCGGTCATTGAAGGCCAGACGGTCAGAATTGATCTGATCGGAAATACTGTCACATTTGTAGTCTCCAGTCTTGAGCCACGCGGTACTGGCGTCGTTACATTCACTACCGAAGTAATTCTCAATGATATTCCCTATCAGACCGAAGAGAAAAAGAGTGAGGAATTATCGATTCATTATGAGGATATCGGCGGCCTTTCACGAGAGATAAGTCTTATCAGAGAGATGGTGGAGATCCCGCTCCGATATCCACGAATATTTGAGCGTCTTGGAATAGACTCACCAAAAGGTGTTCTGCTCTATGGTCCTCCTGGAACAGGAAAAACACTCCTTGCACGGGCGGTTGCAAGTGAGGTGGATGCGCATTTTATCCCCCTCTCAGGGCCCGAGGTGATGAGCCGGTATTACGGTGATTCTGAAAAGAAGATCCGGGAAATATTTGAAGAGGCAAGACAAAAAGCCCCCTCAATAATTTTCATCGATGAAATAGATTCCATAGCAACCAAGCGACAGGACACTTCGGGGGAAGTGGAACGAAGGGTAACTGCCCAGATCCTGACCATGATGGATGGCCTTGCATCCCGTGGCCAGGTTGTTGTTATCGCTGCAACAAACATGCCGGATTCCATTGATCCTGCCCTCCGCCGCGGGGGACGGTTCGACCGGGAGATTGAGATCGGCATTCCTGACCGGATTGGAAGACTTGAGATCTATCATGTTCATACACGGACCATGCCGCTCGCAGATGATGTTGATCTTGAGTATTATGCTGAAACCAGTTATGGATTCGTCGGTGCCGATATAGCACTTCATTGTAAGGAAGCGGCGATGCATGCGCTGCGTGGAATCATGGGCCGGATGAAAGAGGATGAAGAAGTCCCTGCTGAACTTATCGACTCACTTATGATCACAAATCATGACTTTCAGGAGTCCAGAAAGGGAATTGAGCCTTCCGCCATGCGCGAGCTCTATATCGAGATTCCCGAAGTTCCCTGGGAGATGGTCGCAGGTCTTGATGCAGAGAAGCATGAAATTGAAAAGATTATTGAGTGGCCGGTCCATCGAAGGGAAGCGTTTGAAAAACTCAAAATAAAACCCCCAAAAGGGATTCTCCTCTTTGGTCCTCCCGGAACCGGAAAGACGCTTCTGGCAAAGGCAGTAGCGGCAAAATCCCGTATGAATTTTATCGCGGTAAAAGGCCCGGAGCTCCTCTCCAAATGGGTTGGTGAATCTGAAAAACAGGTTCGGGAGGCATTTCGAAAAGCCAGACAGTCTGCTCCATCCATCATCTTCTTTGATGAGATTGATGCCCTGGTTCAGAAGCGGGGTCAGGAACATGGAACCTCACGGGTTGGTGAGAGTGTATTATCCCAAATCCTGACCGAGATGGATGGTGTTGAGGATCTGTCCGGTGTAATCATCATGGCGGCCACAAACCGTCCTGATCTTCTTGATCCAGCCCTTCTCAGACCCGGACGCCTTGAGAAACACATCTACATCAAACCACCGGATAAGAAAGGAAGACGGGAAATTCTGGAATTATATTTAAAAGATCTTGGAAACCTTCTTGACGAACATATTGATTATGATTCTCTTGCAGAAGAGATGCACTATTTTGTCGGTGCTGATATCAATGCTTTTGTCAGGGAGGTCAAGATGAATCTTCTTGATGATGTATTTACAAAAGCAAAAAAACCCGATGAAGTGCCCAGGATTACTACTGAGTATCTCAAAAATATTTTATCAACAATGCAGGGAACTCTTGATAATAAAAACCTTGAAATATTTGAATCCGGAGCCTGGACTCTGCTTTACCCACGAAATAAGCAGCAGATACTTCACCGTTCAGCATATCTCCTCAAGCAAGTGGAGCGGGCAGGACTCATTACTGAGCTTCCCCCTGATCTTCTTTTAAAATCTACAGAGCTCCGGGATTTAACCTTCTGGCTGGAGAAGGATTTCCCAAAAATCGAAGCATTAACAAATGAACTAGAAGAGATGCTCAGTTCCTGTATACAAAAGAAAAATTCTGATACCACTCCGTGATGTGATTTCAGGGATTCATCTCCGTATTGTGATATCAGAAAAGGGTCTTTCACCATACCAGGATTTTTCCTGATGACGTTATTTCCTGCATCGTATTTGGATAAACTGACGACAACTTTATATATTAAAATAGAGTAACTTTAGGTAAATCATTACCGGAGTAGTATCATGCCTCATTATCGCGAATTATCATTAATTGTCCAGGAAGGCTTTAACGAGGATTATGGAAAGGATATTGCCCGTTTATCCTGGGAGACAATGGAAAAACTCGGGCTGTCACGAGGTGATGTGATCGAGATCGAGGGAGTGTCGACAACATATGCTGTTGTATATCCTTCCTCCTCCCCGTGGAATGATGTCATTCACATAGATGGGACGATCCGGAGACGGGCAGGTGTGGGAATACGTGAACAGGCTGTCATCAGAAAGGCCGAAGCCCATGAAGCCAGAAAAATAGAATTTCGCATCGTTCAGGATGTTGCCGGTGTAAATCCCCGTGAGCTGGAACAGTTTCTGGCCCACAATTTGCAGAACCAGGTTCTTTTCACGGGAAAGGCATACCGTATACCGGTCGGGTACCAGAATGATCCCTTTGCTGATATCTTTCGATCCTTTGGCTCGCCATTTACATCCTACACCTACACAGTTGTAACCATTGAAAAGACCGATCCTGAAGGACCGGTTTTTCTTGGGCCCCGGTCGGTAGTCTCTGTCTCATCCCCTGCTCAAAAAACCCAATCAAGACAGTATTCCGGGACCCGTGCCAAAGAACCTACTGAAGAATCAAAAGATAAATTCATCCCAGATATTCATTACGAGGATATTGGAGGTCTTGACCGTGAGTTGTCGCTGGTCAGGGAGATGATAGAACTTCCTCTTCGAAATCCCGAACTCTTTGAGCGTCTTGGTATTGAACCACCAAAAGGTGTCCTGCTCTATGGTCCGCCAGGGACCGGAAAGACCCTGATTGCAAAGGCGGTAGCGAATGAGGTGAATGCTCACTTTATCACACTTTCCGGCCCGGAGATCATGAACAAATACTATGGAGAGTCCGAGGGACGACTTCGGGAAGTGTTTGAAGAAGCGGAACAGAATGCTCCATCCATCATCTTCATAGATGAGATCGATTCCATCGCACCAAAACGGGAAGAGACAAAAGGTGAAGTAGAACGCAGAATTGTTGCACAACTTCTTGCCTTAATGGATGGGCTGAAAAGTCGTGGCAGGGTTATTGTTATCGCAGCAACAAACCTGCCTGATAATATCGATCCTGCCCTTCGTCGTGGAGGACGGTTTGACCGGGAGATTGAGATCGGCATTCCGGATGTAAACGGACGGTTAAGCATCTTTCAGATACACTCCCGGAATGTTCCGATTGATACATCTTCTATTGTTATCGATGACGAAAATCTGACGAGGGATGAACGTATGTTGCGGTCCTCTCTTATTGAAGAGCGGGCATCCATTGAAGAACAACTAAAAAGTATCACGGATCAGCGCAAAAAAGAGGAACTGCAAAGAAAGTCACAGGATTTAAAATCCCAGCTCGATGAGATAGACCAGACCATTAAGAGGAGATTATTCCTCCAGCCGTATGCAAACCAGACTCATGGATTTGTGGGTGCGGATATCAGTCTTACCGTAAAGGAAGCAGCAATGCACGCACTCCGGAAGGTCCTTGAAAAAGTGCCCCCGAAAGATTTGAAAGAGGGAAAGATTGACAGTAATCTTATCGCTTCGATTAAGGTGAACCAGGACGATTTCCAGTATGCGCTGACTCATGTTGAGCCCTCAGCAATGCGAGAAGTACTGATAGAGGTTCCTGATGTAACCTGGGATCAGATCGGAGGACTTGAACAGGTAAAAAAAGAACTGAAGGAAGCAGTTGAATGGCCGATTAAATATCCACAAATCTTTCGTCAGCTCCAGACAAAGACACCAAAGGGGATCCTGCTCTTTGGTCCTCCCGGAACTGGAAAGACACTGATGGCAAAAGCGGTTGCTCATGAAAGTGAATGCAATTTCATCTCGATAAAAGGGCCTGAGCTGATATCAAAGTGGGTTGGAGAGTCTGAAAAAGGTATTCGGGAAGTATTTCGAAAAGCACGACAGGCTGCTCCTTCCATTATATTCTTTGATGAGATCGATTCACTTGTCCCAAAACGCGGATCATATTCCGATGCAACGCATGTAACCGAAAGTGTGGTGTCACAGATACTGACAGAGATGGATGGTATGGAGGAACTGAAGAATGTTACCATTATCGCGGCAACAAACCGGCCTGATATGCTTGATGATGCATTACTCAGACCAGGGCGATTAGAGCGGCATATCTATGTTCCCCCACCAGACCGTGAAGGAAGGGAGAAGATATTTGAAGTATATCTCAAAGATGCTGATACCCTTCTTACCAGTGACATTACCTTAGCCGACCTTGCTGAAAAGACCGAAGGATTTGTCGGAGCTGATATTGAGGCACTGGTACGGGAAGCCAAACTTGCGGCAATGCGTGAATTTATCCATCTCATGGAAGGAAGAACTCCTCGTGAAATGGAAGAAGCAGTCAGGAATGTTCGTATTACCACACGGCATTTCGATGAAGCATTTCAGAGAGTAAAACCCTCACTTGATCCCAGAGCCCGTGAACAGTATGCACGCCAATCATGGGAGATCCTTTATAATCAGGAACAGCGGGTAATACTAGAGAAAGCGGCAGTGATTCTGCAATCATTGCATAAACAGAAAAACACTGATGAAAAAATTTCGCAACTCTACGAACTGGTTTATATCAGTCCGGAGAAAGATTTCACTCTCATCAAAAAATTAGCTGAAGAACTTGATAACAAATAACCTCCTATGGTAAAGAGAGAATTTAACATATGAATGATACTCCACCAGAAGATTTCAAAAATATGGAAGATATATTACGAAAGATACTCTCACAAGCGTTTGGCACCGGACAGATCAGGCCCGGAGTTATTGGCGTCAATATTATTATGGCCGGGAATCTTCCTCCTGGCTTTCCCTTTCCTGGCAGTTCAGGACCGGGGCATGATGTTGAACATCCACCAATAGAGGTGGTTGAATGGAATGACCGGGTCTATGTAACATGCGAGCTTAGGGGATTGTATGATGAGCACATTAATGTTGCGATAGCAGAAAATACCCTGCATATCATAGGATTTGATGGGAAAATCAGATACCGGAGTTCAGCCCCTCTCCCTCCGGTAATTGAATCCTCATGTATCAGAACATTCCGGAATGGCATCCTTGAACTTGTCTATCTGGCACGAACTCCTGAAATTGTTGAGGAGGTCATTCGTGCCACAGAACCGGCACATGATACTTCACATGAGGAACAGAGAACCGAATAATTTATCCATATCCGGTTATCTCATATTTCCAGTCTGAAGAGGCAAGACGACATTCATCTCCATGAGTGACCATCTCTTCAACCATTTTTTTCAGCATTGCAGGAAACACTGCACCAACACGGGACTGAACTGGTTTTCCTCCACAGAAGAAGAAAAATGTCGGTGTTGCCATGACCCCGTATCGTTCCCCGATGTAATCAAACCGTAGAAGATTTAATTTTACAAATGTTACTTCAGATCCAAAATCTTTTGCAAGTTCTTCTACCGATGGCATGATTCTGATGCAATGAGTACATGAAGGACTGTAAAACATAACAAAAACAGGTTTTTCATTTCGCTCAACAAAGATTTCCCAATCAGAATCAGTAATCTCCGGGAGGATATCCTGTGGCATATGTAGTCGTTTTCTGTCATCATATATATTCATTGAGTCGATAATGAGTACTGATAGCATGTCTCATCCCACCAGACAGAAGATGATTACATTTCCGTTTGCACAGTTGACACCACACCGGCTTGAGTCATTTTTTGATGCCGTTTTTGCAATCATCATGACCATTCTGGTGCTTGGACTTGCACTCCCTGATCAGTCTGATCCAGGATCCATCAATGAGATATGTATCCGGATGCTCCCCCAGATCATTCATTTTGCGGTGGCTTTCTTTATTCTTGCAGCTTTCTGGGGAGCACATCACCGGTTGTTTACTCTGGTGAGAAAATTGGATGGAATGTTTATCAGACAAACATTCATTCTCTTATTCATAGCCTGTCTTCTTCCCTTCACCTCCACACTTGCCGGTGATAATCATACCAACGGATCAGCAGTCATTTTATTTCACATAAACATGCTTTTCCTGGGCCTGTTATTTCTGGTTCAGTGGATATACGTACAAAACTATCAGCTTATCTCTCCTCTGTCCTGGCCTCTATACCGGTTTATTCTCATAAAAAGCTCAATTGTTCCATGTATCGCACTCCTTGGAATTGGAATGTCATTTCTTAGTCCTGAATGGAGTTCAGTCTGTTATTTCTTTATTCCGATCCTTGAATGGGCATTATATCATGAATCCTGGAGATCCATGATGCCTGGAAAGAGCGCATCATCAGATACAGGCGAACCGGTAGTCCTTACCATTCCAAACGAGATAGAGCAAACCCTTGTTTCTGTTGCGCATGAGATGGAAATTTCAAAAGAACATCTCATTATTCAGATTCTCAAACGATGGAAGAATGAAACACGTGTAAATACAGGATCACAAGGGAGTTTATGTCATTTCAGTCCTGAAATCCATACAGATGCTTCAGATCAATTATCGACCGATATTAATAGATAAAGAGATAATGTGTATTTGATGGCTGAAGAATCATACCGGGAGACTGAAATAGACGGCCAGATTGTTAAATGGGATCCTGATCAGATCCGAAAGATACAGGAACATCCCTGCTATAGTGAAAAGGCCAGTCATACCTTTGGAAGAGCCCATCTTCCGGTTGCTCCAAAATGTAATATCCAGTGTAATTATTGTGTCCGTAAATTTGATTGTGTCAATGAAAGCCGCCCGGGCGTTACCAGTGAGGTTTTAAAACCAGAACAGGCTCTGGAAAAGGTGCGTGAGATCATCAGTCAGTATCACTATATCAAGGTGGTCGGAATCGCAGGACCGGGTGACCCGCTTGACAATGAAGAGACATTTGAAACATTTCGTCTTATACACGAGGAATTCCCGCATCTCATTCTCTGTGTGAGTACCAACGGCCTTCTTCTTCCTGATAAAATTGATCTTTTGGAAAAATACGGAGTCACGAATATTACGGTGACTATGAATGCAATCGATCCTGATATTGCTGCAAAAATATATCAGTACATCGATTATAAAGGACGGCGATATTATTCCAGTCATGAGATGGGAGAGATACTTATCTCACGCCAGCTTGAGGGGATTAAAATGGCTGTTGCGAAAAAGATGCTCGTTAAGGTAAATACTGTTTATATCCCCGGTATTAATGATCACCATATCCCGGATATTGCAAAAAAGATTAGTGAGATGGGAGTCTTTATTCATAACATCATCCCTCTCATCGCCCAGGCCAAATTTGCCCATATCTCTCCCCCCACGCTTGAGGAGAAACTTGCCATGCAAGAGAGATGCAAACCATATGTCCGACAGATGTCTCACTGTCAGAGATGCCGGTCTGATGCAATCGGATGCCTTGGAAAAGACGTGAACTCCTGTATAGGGAGAAAGGCATAACCACAATAAGGCACATCTTTTTTTAATGCCGATTCCATATATACCATAAATCCCCCCAAATCTGGCGGGAGGAGCATATATGGAAAAAATCCTCCCAATACTCCTGATAATCCTCTTCTTTTTTGTTCCGGTGAGCGGAGCGGAAGAGAATCAGTCTGTTGATATCATCACCCTGGATGAACTATTAAAAGAGAATGATTATGTTCTCTCTCTTGATCCTCAAAATCTTACTGCGTTAGAGTATCGCGCCCTTATTTTTTATAATGAAGAGAAATATCCTGAAGCAATCAACGCGTCTGAACAATGTCTCAAGGTCGATCCCACATGCAGTTTTGCCTGGCATATTATCGGGAGCTCATGGGGGTATCTGAATCAGCCGGATAAGGCCGTTGAAGCATTTCAAAAAGTCGTTGCATTAAACCCCAATGATCCGGTTCAATATAATGTACAGGGTGTGGCACTCTCACGAACCGGCAAATTTTCAGAAGCTATTCAAGCATTTCAGAAAGCCACGACGTTAGACCCTGGGTATGCCGCAGCATGGAATAACATGGGTGTCACGTATTATAACATGAAGCAGTATGACAATGCCCAGACGGCATTTGATCGTGCCATTTTATTAAAACCTGATGAACCAAAATTCTATGCAAATAAGGGGTATGTTCTCCTTCAGAAAGATGATTATTCCGGAGCACTGTCAATGGCCAAGACTGCCAGAACTATGGATCTGACCTGTGTTCCGTCATGGTTTGTTTCCGGAGAAGCGCAATATCACAACCGGAATTGGAAAGAGGCGTTTTATTCATTTGACGGGGGCTTTAATGCTCTTGCAAAGAACGAAATCTGGTACTACCAGGGGGCAAAAAATACCCGGATTACAAAAGATATGCAGCCAATGGATGCATATTACATAGCACTTGCAAGTAATGTCAGATTTACCGGGATATGGGAGCGGACCACTGTTATTAAGTATAAAATCAAGCGGTATCAGGATACCCTTGATCTCTATGATCAAATCCTTGCAATAACTCCTGATTATGGAGAAGGATGGAAGAAAAAAGGCGATTCTGCAATAAAGTTAGAACGGATTGAAAGTGCACGGGATGCATATAAACGGGCATTGGAGTTCTTACCAAATGATCCTGAGGTCCTCTCTTCGTATGGATATACTACCGGATTACTCGGAGATTATCTGGAAGCAATGAAATATATTAACAAGGCTCTTGAAATTGAACCAGGTTATGCCCGCGGGTATCTTTATAAAGGACTGATTTACTCCTTTTATGGTCAGAGGGAGGATGCATTGTCAACACTTTCCAAAGGATTGGAATTTGGGGATGAAAAACCAGCACTCTTTGAAGCACTTGCAAACGTTCAGTTTAAAAACGGTGATACCTTGGGAGGAGTTGTCAGTACTGTCAGAAGTCTCCTCGGCTTTTAATCATGCATGATATTGTCCAATGTCTGCATTCGGAATACCCAGTTGTGTATCGATTGCGACAATAAGCCTGTCAAGGAGCCGCTTTACATCCTGGTACATCTCTTTGTCAACCGGCCCTCCTGCCTGATGCCATATAACCTTCTGGCGAAGCATATCGGTCAATTGTTCTACCTCTGTTCCTTTCATCTGTGGTGGCACGGTAAGTTCAGTCAGGTAATCTGCAGCGCCATGCCAGGCCTGATCTGCTGGCTGTGAAAATTTAACCTTCAGATGGGTGATATTCACAATGAACCCTCTTCCATATCTGCTGGAGGGTTTTTGTACTGCCATACCACTTATGTTGTGCGGGAAATGTATCAAGATTGTTTATGTATATATCGAGGATAGCAATCCTTTACCAATAATCGAATATGCCGGTATCATATGGGGATTTGTGAGGAGAGCCTTTATCAGTGCTGATGGGCGGTCCATGTCTCCTTTGTTGGTAATAATTTGTTTTATATCAGGATGTGCAAGGATGCGGATGAGTTTCTCCATTTCTTTTTCTGATATCTTCTGTCTTATCTGAAAAAACCGAAGGCCACGTAAAATTTCATGACCAAAATCTGCTTTCCATGCCTGTTCGTATAAGGCCATCGATGCTGGGCTGAAATCATCCGTCTCTATCGATCGGATTGCAGTCTCTGCAGCATGGCGTGCCGACCGAACACCGGTATATACCCCTCCGCCAGACGTAGGCTTTGCCATTGCTGCTGCATCTCCTGCAATGAGAATCCGGTTATCATATGTTCGTGACGGCGGTCCGAGCGGGATAGTCCCACTCACGAAATGAAGGATCTGTTTGCTGAATGGTCTTATGAACTCTGAAAACCGTTCCTTCACCTGATGAATACCACATAGTCCGATACGCGTCCGGTCAGGATGTATCGGTATCATCCATCCAAAAAAATCTGGTGCTGCGTTGGGGTATATCTGAACATGATCCAAAGAAACTGAGTGGAACACATCACATTGAAGGCCGGAAAGGTAGTATCGGGCACGGGGAATTCCCAGCTTTCTGCTGATACCACTCCGGGGACCATCCGCAGCGATAAGCATTGAATAACGCACGTCTTCAGATCCGGATATCCCTTTCAGGCTGACGGTTTGTGATATGCGCGAAATGTCATATGCGATCGACTTTAGTTGTATCTCCGCACCAGCATCTGCAGCTGCCAGACCCATTTCCTGATCCAGGGCCCCCCGGTCAACAACATATGCCATCGTCTTTCCTGCATCAAAAGAACAGGTCGCTTCTCCTGCGTGGATATCAGCACCGGAGACGGTATTGAGTACTGATGACATGGATACTTCACACTCAGAAAATGCACTTTGGGAGAGGAGTCCTGCACATTGCACGGGGTACCCAAAAGTTGCCTGTTCTTCAATAAGCAATGTTTTAAGACCGGATTTTGCGCAGATTCGGGCAGCAGTTGAACCTGTCGGCCCACCCCCGACAACAACGACATCATAGGTCCGGTTCATTTCTGGTATAGTACTCTTCACGTTCGGCAATCAATTCACCGGAGAGCAGACCTTTGTATCCACCACTCCTATTTCTACAGGCAGATGGTACCAGAACCAGAATTCAGATATAAGCAATGTATCATTATTCGCTCTGATGTGAAGATGAGTTGTGGAAAAAAATGCGCTCAGGCCGGCCATGCCGCCATTGGTGCATATGAAAAAAGTTCACCAGCATTAAAAAAAGCATGGCTTAATGAAGGACAAAAAAAGGTAGTCCTTAAGGTTTCTGATCAAAAAACCCTTTTTGAATTAAAAACCCTTGCTGAATCAGCAGGCATAGCTGCAGCCCTGATACAAGACGCAGGCATGACTGAAATACCGCCAGGGACTATTACTGCTCTCGGACTTGGTCCTGCAAAAAGTGAAGATCTCGATAAAATTACCGGTTCGCTCTCCCTCTTATGATCGAAAGCCCCTGGATGATTGATAAGGATCTCGGACTCTGGTATTATCTCACGGATTCTCCTGGCATTAGTGGACGGCTCAGAGTCCTGCCTGAAGATTTTGAGGTCATAGAGAATGCAAGCCGGACATATAGTGACGGGCCGTACCTGATCTGCTCTCTGACCAGGAAAAACTGGGATCAACACCGGGCAATAAAAGCAATCGCGACTGGACTTGGGATAAGTCACCAGCGGATAGGATTTGCAGGAACAAAGGATAAACGAGCTGTCACAACCCAGTATATCTCAATTTATAAGTGCACCAGAGAAGATATTGCCAGACTGACTATACCAGGTATCACCCTGACTGCTCTTGGGACTTCCCAGCACCCGATCACCCTTGGAGATCTGGAAAGTAACACTTTTGCAATCCGTATCAGGAATAGTTCCGGGAGGGATCTGAACGCATCACTTGATGAATTTCGAAAGAGAGTATCGCAAGGTATTCCAAATTATGTGGGATACCAACGGTTTGGGGTAACCCGCCCTGTCACTCATCATATCGGCTTTGAGATATTAAAAGGAGATTTTCAGGAGGCTGTCAGGGTGATGATAGGAAAGCCCGGCTCACATATGGAAGAACATGAGCAGGAAGGGAGGGCATGTTACTTTGAGACCGAAGATGCAGCACACTGTCTTCACCTCCTTCCACCACGGTTATCCTTAGAGCGTTCAGTTCTTCATTATCTGGTGAGTCATCCGAAAGATTATCTGGGTGCCATACGCCAGCTCCCGCGGACCCTCCGTTCGATGTATGTGAGCGCCGTTCAGTCATGGATATTTAATACCACAGTGAGTATGCGAATCCGGGATGGACGTGACCTTTTCGATCCAGAGATCGGAGATCGACTTCTCTGGCCGGACGGGAGAACGGATATGATCACATACGCAACAATACATGCTGCAAGGGTTCAGGTAAAAAGAGGCAGATGCTCCCT
>NZ_DAONKG010000014.1:0-20650 GCF_035406105.1 Methanospirillum sp. | reverse complement strand
CGGTCAGGCGGCCACATCTGGCGGTTCCGTCACGGCTGAGAATCTCAACTCCCTTCATCCTGAACCTCCACTGTGGGAAGAATCTGCGTGATCAGGTCTTTCCAAACCGGACGGCATCTGATGGTGAAATGCGAATCCGGATTTGTCTCCATCAGCCGGGCAATACCGATACACCCGGTCCGTACCATCTCTTCGTCAAAATCCGGAATTTCACTCTGCCCGATAGGAAAGGTTTCAGTCAGTTCCGGAGGGTACGGACCAAAGGGGGGCTTGAAGTAAAAGACTGAATCATATCCTTCGGTCTGTTTCTTTTTCATATGCCGGCTGAAACTGATCAGGGTTCGCTTCCCGGCGGTCAGTCGCCCGACCATCTGGTGATACCGGAGCACCTCGGTCCTTTTGCAGCTTTCATGACCACGATAAAAGAACCGGCGTTTTGTCTCCCGGTCAGATGCCGTGAGTTCTTCAGCATAGTGCATCAGGGCACGGTACCCACGAAGCAGGGCTGGATGACTGCGGCATCGCTCATCAACAAGTTCCCAGAGCACCCCGTCACGTACTGCCTGCCTCACCCGGTTTATCTCGGCAAGGGAGACCCGGAGGTTGTGCATGGCAAGAAGACGCTCACGATCAGGTGATTCGTTTAATTCTTTCGCGGTATGTCCGACACAGACCGGACAGGGACAGGGGAGATACGAGAGTTCGTTCAGATGATAACTCCCGTGGGTGGTCATGTACCGCCCGTCCTTTGCATAGAGAGCATACGCGGCAGAATCAAAAAGATCACAGCCCATCGCCACAGCCAGGGCAAACATGGAGGGGTGGCCGGCTCCAAAGAGATGAACGCAGACTGCCGGTGAAAGGCCCCGTTTTGCTGCCATAACAACATGAACCAGTTCCGCATACCGATAGGCCTCCATAAGCGGGACGACCGCACCGATCGGACAGAAGCGGAACCCCGCTTGCGATAGTATTCTCCCGGTCTGTTCCCTGAGATCAGGATTGAGTCCACCCTGAACCGGGGCAGCAAGCGTATGATGCTCATGATCCGCAATGGCTTTTGCTTCCATGATCCGATCCATGGTAATCGCAAGGTCCTTTTCCACCTTCTCGCGAGGAGTATCAGGATGGGTGGGAATATCAAGGGGGACGATGATGTCTGATTTGATTGCCTGCTGGAATGCAATGGTCTGGGCATTGGTAATCTCAACTTCCCCATAAACCGAGAGCTGAAAAGACCCTGAATCAGTCATAATGACACCGTCAAAATCCAGGGTCTTTGCAAGACCCTCAGTCAGGGCCCGCTCACGAAACTCTTCTGATCGGGAGAAGATGTACGCATTGGTGATGACCGCTTCAACACCCATCTCCTGCATCTCCCGCGGAGTGATCAGATTGAGATGCGGGTTTATCACCGGAAGCAGGGTCGGAGTTTTCACCGATTTGCCTTGTCCGGAGAGCTTTCCGATTCGTCCGGCTATGTCTTTTTCTAATATCTCAAAAGAGAGGGTCATATATGTCTGATGTGTGGCATAGATAGTCTCCAGATGATGCGGTTTTATGATTTTGGTTCTTAGTATTTGTTATCTCAACGATAAGGTACCTCCGGTACACATCAATGTTCTGAGTACTTTTTCGCGTAGAAAGGGGAGTGAAGAATAACCAATGGTTTTGCCCGCTTATTTACAACCCATTCAGATGATCACACAAAATGCAGGTCTAGTATGGACAGAAGGAATGAACCGGAATGAAAGACCGATTCAATTTTTTCACGAGGTATGGATCTGAACCGGGGCATTCATACTATGCAGGAATATGTACCTAATGATGAACCCGCATCAGTACATGCATATCGAAATCTGCAGGTACATATTCCTGGTATGAGTGGGTAGGATATCTCCAGGTAATGTGATGGTACCTATGCGGACCAGTATTGCAGATGTGACCGCCGATCATACAAACGGTGTAGAATACGCCGTCAGTGTCAGCAATCTATTATTTGCTTTTTTCTGTAAATATCTGCCCTTCAAAGGTAAATAACTGGACCGATGCCTCCTGCCAGCACCCTCTGGGCAGACCAGCCTTCATACAGGTGTGATCCAAAAATTCTGTCACATTCCACCCCCACTCCACAGGTACCTGAGGGAGCAGGAGGCCTGAACGACCGTATCCCCGTACGATAAGTCCGTGTTTTCCGACTATGACCGCACGAGGCCGGTCAGCAGGAGATGCTGTAAGAAGTTCCGGTTCGGTCAGGACTGTCACTTCAACTGAGATATCTGGAAGCTCCTTTGGGGTGACCGGGGGAAACCGTGGATCTCCGGTTGCTGCTGAGCAGGCTGCTTCCCGGATGGCATCCCGAAGCGGCATGACGGCATGAGGAAATCCGATACATCCCCGTAGGTCACCTTTTTTTGTCAATGTTACAAAGACACCGCGTTTTTGTGAGAACACCGGGGGAAATTCAGGTTCTGTATATGGTTCACGGGCAACATGTTCATGGAGTACATGGCGGGCATGTGAAAGGGCCAACTCCCCTTCTTCCGGAGTGAGAAGTTCCATATAGAGTGATAGTCCCCGGGACTATTTATATCAGGAGAAAAGAGGGGAGGATCAGAATGAGTCAAGAAGAGTCTTCAGTCCGGCTTTCCCAAGTTTGATTGCTAATTTTGGATTTGCTGCGATAATATTTTTTATGAGGTTTAATGTATTGAAATCTGAAAGATTCATTTTAGAGACTGAGTGCACTATGGCATTCAGATCATCATCATTCAGTTTGACAAATACCTCTTTGATCTGGTAATTTCTCTCAAGGGCCTTTCCAAGATATGATGCTCTCCAGGTTTCATCGTATGGCATCAGTGCCTGAGTCGTCGTGTTTCCCTGCTCAAGGGCCTTGGATCCGACCTCACCGGCAAGTTTTCCGGTATAGAGCGCTGCATAGATACCACCACCAGTCAGGGGATCTGATACCCGTGCTGCATCACCGACAATCATGAGACCGTTTGCAACCGTGCAGGAGAGTGGCTGACATATTGAAACACCCCCGGCGATGAGTTCAATTGTCTTTCCATTTGGGAAATTTTTCGCAACAAACCGGTTCAGGTAATCAATCGGCCGGTTCCCGGGCTTGCACCGGTCTCCCCCGATGCCAATACCCACATTTGCAGTCTTATCACCTTTCGGGAAGATCCAGACATAACCACCTGGCGCGATCGAATTCCCGACATAGAACTCGGTTGCATGTGGATCAATATCGATGCCGGTCATCAGATACTGGGCACAGGTCTCTATCTCACGGAGCGGGACGGTTGTATCAACGCCGCACCATCGGGAAAATTTTGATTCAACGCCGTCTGCTGCAATGGTCAGGCTGGCCCGGACTTCATGGACAGCTCCTCCCTGGTTAAGAAGGGCACCTTTTACAGCTCCATCTTCCATAATCGGAGATACTGCACGGGTTTTTACCTGGATCTCTGCTCCTGCACCGGCTGCCATCCAGACAAGATCCCGGTCAAAGATCTTGCGGTGGAGAACATATCCGACCTCTGCTCCCGCTTTTTCAGGTTCAAGTTCCATCTTAAACCCATCTGGTGCAATGATATTGGCCTTCTCAATCTCGGCTGCGATCCAGTGATCCTCAGGCCTGAAAAATTCATGCATGAGTGCCTTTCCGACTCCTTCGGCGCATCTGACCGGAGCTCCGATTGCAGGGCGTTTTTCTGTCAGGAGAACCGAATAACCCTTCTCGGCAAAGGTCTTGGCAGCAAATGCTCCACCCGGGCCTCCTCCCACGACAAGGACATCGTACTCGCGCTTCATTTCTTTGCCTCCAAGGCCCCTAACGGACAGACACGGACACAGAGTCCACAATTCTTACAGGTATTCGTATCGATATCCAGAAAGGCATCGACAAGTTCCAGTGCCCCTTCCGGACAAACCGAGACACAACAGCCGCAATAGGCACAGATTTCCCGATGAACCTCGATCATTCCGTATATGGTTGACGCGAAATCCTTTAATGATTCGGGTTTGGACCATCAGAGATCCGGGATCTCAAATGAACCATACTTCCCGCCACCACCAGGATGAAGGATAATGTTTCCTTCACGAAATGCCCTGATTGCATGTGAAAGACGGATATCCACCGATGCAATCGCTTCAGGAGAGGTCTTCATGAGAACCGTGATTTCATCTCCAAACTTATCTATGCATTGAAGATAGAGATCTCTGCAGCGCCGGGTAGCCGGGCTTTTCGTATCAAGGACCCGCTGGATGATCTCGGAAAGGGGGATGACGTGAAGATAGGGGGGGCGTTCTGAAATGATACCGGATGACAGAGACTCTGCACGCTCGGCAACTCCTTTCTTGATTCTGCCCCCGTCATCCGGACATTTCCAGGAGTAAGATATCGCCTCCTGTAAGGTATACTGCCGGAAACACCTGCTGCAGGCGGTCCGGTTATACTTTCCCTCCTCTGGGAAAAAGCCGACATTCATAACAATCTTTCCTTGCCTGATGGCAGAGAGCACACCATAGGAATCTGCCCGGTCCAGGGAAAGAACGGTAAACTCCCGACCCAGCTTAGACGGTTCAGGACTATGTGCATCAGAGTTGGTCAAAAATGGGACATGTGCAAGCTCGGTAATTCCTGCTCCGTACCGGCTGTCAGCTGACAACCCAAGCTCAAGCAGATCAACCGGTTCATCCCCATAACAGGATGACAGGGATGCATGAACAGCATATACTGAGGTATACGGAGTAAACGCATGGGCAGGACCACCGATTCCCCCCACTGCATGAACATGGGAGAGTATCTCCTCCCCTGAAAGGGGTACACGGGGACGGCCGTTTCTGTTCATATCCGAACTCATCGGCCCCAGTCTCCTGGCAAGGTCTTGTGCGGCATCAAAATCAGGGAGGAGGATCAGATGGTGGACCCGTCCTGATCCCTCGACCTCGGTGGTTGGAACAACGATGATGTCATCATCGACAGGGGTATCCTGCCACATCTGTCTCCATTCAGGATGGAGGATATCACCCGTCCCGATAACAGAAATCCCTTTTACCCTGCAGCCTCTGATGATCTCAAAAGGCACCATCCGGGGTGATGATGCCATGGAAAAACAGGAGTGGATGTGAAGATCAGCTGCTGCCTGCATACTTAGCCGATGTATGAAAGTTCTTCCTCAGACTTTTTCTCCTGTTCCAGAAGTCTTTGAAGAGCTACTTCCATCTCACCTGCCCGCTCGGTCAGTTTTGCATCATCTATCTCAATATTCAGAAGTTTTGTCAGAACTGAGAGAACCGTTGTGGCACTGCGGGGATCCACCAGGTATCCGGATGTCTCACCCATCAGGCATATTCCTTCAATGCCAAGCGGAATGGATAGTCCGAGCATCAGCCCTGCTGCACCGATAATGCCACCACCCGGTTCTCCCTCACTGAAAATTCCGCCTGCGTCCTCTACCTCCTGACGTAAATCTGCACGATTTACAGCGGCAATAACACGTGTTACCTCGTTGAAGTGACCAATTCCATATCCGCCTATGGTGTATATCCTTTTCACGCCCAGCTGGTAACAGATATCAACATACACCTGAGAGAGAAGATAATGCCCTTCCCCGGAGGTGCTCTGAAAATCTCCTACCAAAAAAAGATATGTCCCCTTTTCACCAGAATAGCGGTAAATTTCGTTATTACAGAGACGGACAGTTCCTCCTTCCTGAATAATGACCTGGGGCGGAAAATAAATTGAGTTGATTTCTGCAATCCGGACGGCTCCGAGTTCCTGGATCATATGCTCCGCAACAAGTTTTCCAACATGGCCGATTCCGGGGAGGCCTTCGATCATGATCGGAGCGGTTCTGTCTTCAGGAGCGATTGATTCCTCAAATCGTATGGTGATGTCTTCCATCATTGCAGTAATCCTTGTATTTTCGTTTAATAACACAGCAAATATGATAATGATTCTTCTGCCAGAGTAGAATCAGCGAATCATTCTCCGGTATTTTCCATACCGATCCTCCGGTGAATATCTGGCAGGATGGGGAGTTATTGTGGGTTTTCCACAACGGGAACAGACGTCAGAAAGAGTGTAAAGATTATCTGAGGGGCAGTATCTGATACGCCCTTTCATGTATGCTTCCCGGATTTCGCTTTCCGGCTGAACTTCCCTTCACCACCGGCCCGTTTGAGAACACCAATGGCAGCACTTGATGCCTTCTCAAGAGCTTTTTCGGCATCCTTGTAATTTGATGCAGTAACCTTGATGCGGTAATTGGGAGCTCCAAGATAGGTGATCTCTATTACTGCGCCGTCCACTTTTGGTTCTGCACTCCGAAGGGCACGCCTGATAATATTCACCCCATCCGACTTGGTCGACCTCAGGAACAGATCGCCTGATACCGTGACGGTTGGCAGTTTGACATTTTCAGTTGCGATGGTATACAGGGCATCAGCAAGCTTGGGATCTATTTTTAGTTTATTCAGGGCATCGCGGCCTTCTGTGACAAAGTCCTCAAAGGCAGCGTACAGCTCACCATATTCACGATAGAGTGCGCTTGTAATCTCCGGGACAGATTCAGGCCTTCCAGCTGCTTCTGCCGCAAATCCAATCCACTTCCGGGCCTTGGACTCATTCTTCCAGATACGGATCTTTTCACGGCGCTGATGCTCGTTGACGTCCTTTAAGGAGAGATCGATGTGACCTTTCTGGGGATCGACGTTGAGAACCTTGCATACAACCTTCTGCCCCTCACGGATGTGATCCCTGATGTACTTTATCCACCCACGGGCTACCTCTGCAATCGGGATCAGTCCCTCCCGGTTGTTATACTCGTCAAGTGTGACAAATGCCACGAAATCTTTTACATTCTGAACTGAACAGACGACAAGTTCCCCCTGTTCAGGCCACTCTCTCTCCTGCATCAGGCTCTCACTCAAATGCAGTTATAATCTCTGCTTTGATTTGTGCTTTACCACCAGTAGGGGTGGCAAGGTTTGAGCCACACACAATACAGTCAACCGGTGTACATGCCCGGTCAAAGATGATCTGTTCATTTTCACAGTCTGGGCATTTCACTTTCAGAAACGTACTCCGGTTTTCGCGTGCTAATTGTACCATGATAATTACTCCGATTACTCAGTCAGTTCGAACTTTCCTACCCGGAATCCGGCTCTCAGGTGGGCTTTCTTGCATGCAGTGCAGCGGTACCGGACATTCACCTTCTTTGTCGGCTTATCTCCTCCGGGAACCTTGGAGAATTTACCCATGTTCCCTACCTGTCCTCTCCGTGCCTTCTGACGATCGATCCAGTGAAGTCCGGTGGTTTTACCTTTTTTTACCTTCTCTACCTCATGCTCCTCATGTTTGTGGCAAAAGGGACAATATGTGCGGAATTTTGCTGGCATCTTCATGATTTTAGCCACTCCTCGTGTATAGAATACCTACATCATTAGCCCGGATGGATATTTAAGACTATGTCGCGTTCAACCAGAACCTGGGCATTTCGTGAAGGGAGCGTGAGGATATCTCCTGCTTCCATCTCATATGTCCGTCCGTCAATACCCATAAAGGGTTCCATGCTCGAAAGCGCTAATACGATATCATGTGCAAACGGAGCATCAGACGAGGTTTTTATCACCGGCTCAGAGGAATCGGACACATCTGCGCGGTCTGTATCCTCCAGGGTGGCTGGTTCAGAGACCGGAGGGGAGAGAGTCTCTTCAGCTTGCTGCACACGAATCTTATGAGGAGCGGCCTTCCACTCAATCAGCTGGGTTTTATTCTGCCTGATTGCCTCAACAATCCGGTTAAACATCTCAAGTTCTGCTGGAATCAGGGCTCGGAGTTCCTCACGCTCTATGTAGGAGCCTTCAGCCTGACTGAGCGCCAGTCCCACGATCTTATCCGTACGTATTTTGAAAATCTCCTCAATCGTAGCCCTGACACTGGATACTTTCTCAATAAGCAGCCGTGCCTCATCCGAGAACGGATCCTCATGATCATATACCTCCTGCTGAAGTGACCGGATATACGCAGTGGTCTTTGTGAAGAGATCAGGAGATATAGTCGTCAGTTCACCGGTATCCCGTTCTTCAAGGAGAATGGTTCGGAGTTCGTCAAGATGCATGATCTGATATCCCTCCGATCTCGGCCATACCCCTACAGCAGAGAAACATCCCGACTGCCTCAGGGACTTTTAACCGGCCTTTCCTGATATCATATTGTGAGCCCAGGAGTGAGAAGGAGTAATCGCGTTCTGATTCGATGATCACATCCCGCTCACCAAAAACGACTGCATCAATCAGCGGATCAAAATCATACAGTTCCTTGACTTCCATCGGAACCACTTTGAATCCTGACTTTGCATGAAGAGAACCTGGAAGCCGGATAAGTCGCCGGACATCGGTTGTGACCGGTTCATCAGCCTGCACGGCAGCATCCCGGATGTGGGGCAGAAGAGGACTCTCACGTTCCGTTACCAGCGCTGAAAATACGGTCTTTACCGTCTGGTCACGAAGGAGAATGGATGAGGGATTGGTATTAAGTAAGGATATAAGCTCAGGGATCATTACTGCAAACCGCTCGGCCATTACCTGACCCACACCCCGAAGTGAGGATACCTCTGCTTTCACCTCTTTCTCACTTTTCATGCTGAGTTGCTGCAGATACCTGGTGAGAAGGAGGCGAAACCGATCGTGCCATCCAGTTCTGCCAGGAGCCCAGTCATTGAGCACAATGGACGGACTGATGCCGGTACCGCATATATAATCAACCAGTTCTCTCCGCTCAGCCGGTTCAAAATCACGAAAGGCCAGTTCCTGAACGTGGACATGATATCCCCTGCCGCCTGAAAAGACCAGCCTGACCGTTCGCATATCGACCCCCAGCTCACGGTCAAGGATGTCAAGTAATTTTAATGCCTCCTCTTTGATCCGTCTGAGCATCTCTTCATACGATCCCCGCATGATGTGATCAGCATCAAGGTCAAAGATGAGGTCAGCGCCGAGCCATTCCTTATCACCCATGGTCGGAGCCTGGGGAGCCCGGTAATATGCCGTAGAATAATAGGCATGAGCAGGGATCAGGCTTTTTATATATTCCTGCATCTCCTCACCCGATGAAAAACCGATATGTCGTCTCATCCAGATATCATCAGGGTACCGGTCTTCAAAGAAGATAAAACCGAATTCACGTTCCTTAACCGATGAAGGGGCCGATATTCTGGCTTTGGAATAATAGTCGGTAAACCGCTGTTTGATAAATGTCCGGGTCGCAGGTCTCATACCTTACAGATCCTTTATCATATAGGGCCCTTTCCTGAAATACCCAAGCTTCCGATAATAGGGTCTGACTCCTATCCCTGCCATTATGGCGACATGCTCATACCCGCCATCGGCAGCACGTGTCTCGGCCTCGCTCAGGAGCCGGGCCCCGTATCGCCGGTGCTGCAGCTCCTCTCCCGATCCTTCCTGTCCGATGGGAACGACCATACCATACACATGAAGCTCACGGACAAATGCCGCATCTTCTGTTTCAGGACGCCAGGGATTACCTGGAAACCGCAGACGGGCAAATCCTATGAGAGAATCGTCAGATTCAAATGAGATGAAATGTTCCATGCCGCCACAGCACTCATACGGAAGGACTTTCAAAACCGGTTCAGCCTGTGATCGTCTCCGGCCAATCTCCCTGCACCTGATACACGAGCATCTGCCTCCTCTTCTGTGGAGACGATCCTTTGCAAGTTCGCGGAAGTTGGAATGAGGAGAACCGGCAAGTATTTTATCTGCCGGGATATCCCGCTGAATTCGCTGAAGTCTGCAGTATGGTGCAATCTGCTCCTTTGCATCCGCAACAAGATCGATGAGGGCCTCTTCATCATAGGGAGTAAATGCTCCGGTTTTATACAGTTCCTCGATCTTTGATCCTGGTGTCACAAGAGTGGGATATATCTTGAGAAAATCAGGTCTGAACCGGGGGTCAGCAAAGAGAACATGAAACATCTGCCGATCTAAGGCAGAGGTACTGCCGGGCAGATTCGGCATCATATGAAATCCGACTTTCAGACCTGCGTCGCGGAGCAGGGTATTTGCCATAACAGTATCTGCCACGGTGCAGCCACGAAGGTTCAGGGTCAGTATCTCATCGCTCAGATGCTGCACTCCAAGCTCTACTTTCGTAACACCCAGGTCCAGCATCAGGTCAATATGTTCTCTCCGGCACCAGTCGGGCCGTGTCTCAAAGGTAATCGCAACGCATCTGACCTTTGATGTTTCATTTCTTGAAAATATCTCCTCACGTGTCGTTTCAGGGAGAGAATGATCCGGGTATTCATTCATCGCACGGATACACTCGGTTACGAACCATTCCTGGTAGGAGGGGTCACGGGCGGTCATGGTCCCTCCCATGACTATGAGTTCAGCCTTGTCCACATGGTGCCCCAGCTCCTCAAACTGCGATAATCGTGCATGTACCTGGTCGTATGGATTAAAATTATGGGCAAAGGCACGTTTCGCTGCCGGCTCTCCACCGGTGTAACTTTGAGGTGACTGAAAGAGCGAGTCAGGACCGCCGGGACAGGGAAGACATATCCCATGCGGACACGGGGCAGGGGATGTCATCACTGCAACAGGGGCCACACCGGAGAGGGTTCGTGAGGGCTTTACAAGAAGAACCGGGCGAAGCAAAGGATACTCTTCCGGTGTGGCACATGAGAGAATATCAGAATTCCGGGGCACTACCGGGAGCCGGTATTTTTTGCAGACCGTCTTGACTATCTTACGGAGTTCTCGCTCACCGGGAGGAGTGGAGAGAATAAGAGAGATTATCTCCCGGCAGGCGGGGGTGATGTCCATGAAATTAGTTCTCAACAGCTATCTCAGAAGGTGTGGACATTTCATGGGAAAAACCTAACATCGCCGGCTTACGGGTAATGTGATCGACAATCTCCTGACCGAGAATAAGAATCGCCTCCTTATGAGACTTTTTGTTTTTATGAATATGCACGGGTGTGATATTCAGCGAATTATAGCGATCTGTTGGGATTGCCTCGTTGGTGATGGTTTCGTAGTACTTCCTGACATGAATAAACAGCATATGTAAATGTAGCAGCTCCTCTTTCTGCACTCTATCACCTAGAACAGTCAAGTGGTATCTTCACCGGGAATGACATATAGGTTATGGGAATATTTTATTAAAGGGAAGATGCAGATGGGCGCATAAATCGCTAACTCCATGATCTGACTCTTTTTTTCTGCGCACCGTCGGATAACGGAACCGGACAGTTCCATCAGTGAGTATATCGTGGCAAACCATCCGGAAGCGGGACAATCCGCACCAAAACCGGAGATGGTCCTGTTCTGCATGCTATGGGATCGCTCTCAAGGACCTCAGTGATGATGTACTTTTGCCCCTCCATCACCCCCGCCGGATGACATGCCGCAAAGAAATCACATGCTTCATCACATTCGGGGAACTTCATCTGAATCGTTGTGTTTTTCCTGGCTAATTCAGGAGACACACGTATTTCAACCGGTGCCTCAGTGACATCAACGGTTACCGCACCGCCATGATGAACCGGACACCGGTGGGAGGCTGCACGGATAGCAACAACTTCGTAACGGCGTCCGGATTCCAGATTATGGCAGACTCGTGCGATGGTACATGACTCACACTGATCCGCCCGCCCCATATACACAAACTGGGTTCCCGGTTTTGCATATACTGACCCAACAATTGTAACCCGCGATTTTTTCTGTTCCATATCCTATTCCTCATATAACATATGCACAAGATGCTCTGCTGATTCCCGGGTCAGCCCCATATCCAGGATGGTGAACCGCTCAGGTCGTATATCACGTGCTTTCATCAGGGCCTCAACGACGACCTCATCAGGAATATTCAGGTGCCGGGGTGTCGTAGGTGCACCAATTCGCGCAAGTGATGAACGAATCGCACGCCAGTCACCACCATGAAGATACATCGTCATGATAGACCCGATCCCACATGCTTCACCATGTAATGCTGCCCCTGGCATCAGACGCTCAAGGGCATGACCAAACTTATGTTCTCCTCCGGAGGCAGGACGCGATGAACCGGCTATTGCCATCGACACCCCAGATGAGACCAGGGCCTTGACAACAATCCAGGCTGCCTCTTCCTGACCTGGTTTAATAAGATTTGCATCCTTTACCAGGATCTCAGCGGTCATCTTTGAAAGGGCAATGGCATACTCACTAATCTGCTCCCCCCTGAGCCGGTGGGCCAGTTCCCAGTCAAGGATGGCAGTGTAATTGGAGATGACATCAGCACACCCTGATGCCATGAGTCGGTGAGGGGCCTGTGATATGATCCCGGTATCTGCTACAACTGCTATCGGTGGGTGGGCACCGACGGATACACTCCCGGTTTCAGTAGGAAGCGTCGCCCGTCCTGAAATGATACCGTCATGCGATGCTGCTGTAGGAACACTGATGAAGGGCTTACCCTGGTTGTACGAGACAATTTTGGCGCAATCAATAACTCTCCCCCCGCCAACACCAATAAGGAAATCAGCCGGCAAAGAGGCCTGACTACATGCCTCAAGAGTTTCGGTATCCAGTTTTCCCGCAACAAAGCGCCTGACTTCATACTGATCCTTTAAAATATCTGCAACGGTATTTCCCGCTACTTCACGGGTGGTACCGCCAGATATGATAAGGACTGACCGGCCTGGTCTGATGTCCGCGATGATGTCAGGCAGTTGCATAATCGCCTGATGACCAATCAGAACATCCCGTGGAAGCTGGGTCCATCTCGATTTATTGAAGCCATCCGGCTGCAATACCTGTACCGGGTCTGTGCTCATGGAGTTCTCAACTCATGATTAGTGAATTCATCTACAAATATTACATCGATCCCATCACGTATGATAACTCATATAATATCGTTAATACTCTTACCTATGCGTTTATCCTGCTGATATGCACGTGGCTGGTTTATCGGTGGCTGGAGTTAAACCATATCTCCATTGACCGGGAATTTGTCTTCTCCCTGATCCCATGGGTTGTATTTGGAGGATTTCTGCGTGTTGTCGAGGATACCGGATATATCACATCTGATCTCCATGTTGTGTTAATTACCCCTCTGATCTACTTTCTGATCTTTGCAATAGCAATGCCGGTTCTCTCTGGTTCACATGTACTTGAGAAGAGAGGGGTGATTTCATCCTGGAAACGAATCTTTTTCCTGACCGGAGTCGTGCTTTCGGGTGCAACACTCAGCTTTCTCATCTGGTTTGGTCTGACCCATGCTCATCTGGATCTCCTGGTTGCGATAACGATCATGGCAATGGCACTCGGGACATCAGGTCTTTTATATGCGGTCATCAGGTATGGATTCGGATGGACATATATCCAGGACCGGTTATATCAGATACTCATATTCGGGCACATGCTTGATGCCAGTGCAACCTCGTATGGGATTGATCTGCATACCATACCGTACAGTGAAAAGCATGTGGTAGGATCAGCACTGATAGACCTGACCGGAACGGCATTTGTGATGTTCCCACTCAAACTACTCGTGCTCGTTCCGGGGATTTATATTCTCGAACTCTACCGGCGTGACGGGGCATCAGGTATCTGGTACCTGATTCTCCTTGCCATGATTATGGTCGGTCTTGCCCCTGGCATCAGGGATATGATGCGAATGGTGCTCTATGTCTGAAACATTAAAAATAACACATTACCTGGCAATATCAGGTATTATCCTTATTGCCGGATTTATTGCGGGATTTGCTGTATCAGCCGTTAATCCGGCATTTGGCGAATCATTGACCACTCTCTTTCAGGAGATGCTCGCAGACCAGATAATGGATGATGACCCTCCGATCCTGGCCCTCCAGCTCTTCCTGAATAACCTTGAGGCATGTGTTGTTATATTCATTGGCGGGGCATTTTTTGGATTTATTTCTGTAGCTATTCTGCTGCTCAATGGTGTAATCATTGGTGCCGTGCTGGAGATAGTCAGAAAAGAAGCAGGTTATCTGGCCCTTATGGCTGCTATTGTCCCTCACGGCATCTTTGAACTTCCCGCAGTTATTGCATCAGGTGCACTTGGTCTGATGATGGGGCGGGCGGTCAAGAATGAATTATCCGGGATTTCTGATGCATCATTGGAGGCATGGCACCTTGGGGGATACTTTGTGAAATATATCATCCCATTCGTTGCCATCGCAGCAGTTATAGAGGCATTTATCACACCAGCCGTCTTACAGATGGTGACATAGGAGCTCATGAATGGAGGAACAGGAAGGAACGCTCCCTCAAAAGGCAGATTTCTCAAGCTGGTACAATGATATCCTCTGGCGTGCGGAGATCATGGATGTCCGCTACCCGGTAAAAGGACTGTATGTATGGTTCCCGTTCGGGTTTGGTATCCGAAAACGGGTATACGGTATTCTTCGGGAATTGCTTGACCGTGACCATGAGGAGACTTTGTTTCCACTGCTGATACCTGAACCTGAGTTCATGAAAGAGGCTGAACATATCAAGGGATTTGAAGATGAGGTATACTGGGTTACTCATGGCGGAAAAACTCCTCTTGATATCAAACTCGCCCTTCGTCCGACGAGTGAGACGGCCATTTACCCAATGTATGCTCTCTGGGTACGATCTCATGCCGATCTTCCGATAAAAGTCTACCAGATAGTTAACACGTTCCGGTACGAGACGAAACATACCCGTCCGCTCATACGGCTCCGTGAGATCACCTCATTTAAAGAAGCTCATACGGTTCATGCAACCTGGGATGAGGCAGAGACTCAGGTTGAGGATGCGATTGCCAGGTACAGGGAGTTTTACAACCGGCTGAATATTCCGGTCCTGATATCCAAACGTCCTGACTGGGATAAATTTCCCGGTGCAGACTATACTATTGCCATTGATACCATCATGCCTGATGGCAGAACTCTCCAGATAGGGACCGTCCATCACCTGGGTGATCACTTCTCAAAAACCTTTGGTATTCAGTATGAGGATACCAAAGGCCAGCAACAGTACTGCCATCAGACCTGCTACGGAATTTCAGAACGGTCAATTGCTGCACTTATCAGTATGCATGGTGATGATCGCGGTCTGATGCTCCCGCCTGAAGTAGCCCCGGTGCAGATCGTTATTGTCCCAGTCATCATGAAAAAACGCGAGGAAGAGGTGATACAGGCTGCAGAACTACTCGAACGGGAATTAAAAGACGCAGGATACCGGGTGAAGACTGACAACCGGGACCTTCGGCCTGGTGCAAAATATTATTACTGGGAGATGAGAGGCGTTCCACTCAGACTTGAGATCGGACCGCGGGATCTGGACAACGGAGTTGTAATGGGAGTTCTCCGATCGGGCGGGAAAGAAGCACTCCCCCGTGCTACGATCCTGTCAGAAGTTGCAAGAAAGATGACCGGGTATACTGATACCCTGCAGAAACGGGCTGAAACCCATATCAGGGATCATCTGTTCATGATCAGAGATGTATCTGCTCTTTCAGAGCATGTGTCAAAGGGTGTTGTAGCAGTTCATTGGTGTAAAAACCGTGCATGTGCAGACCGGCTTGAAGAGATTGCTGATGCAAGTGTCCTGGGAACAGACGTCAGGACCGATCTTATCGACAGAACCGAAGGGGACTGCATCATCTGTGGGAAACCTGGATCTGTGGTTACTCTGGTCGGACGATCCTATTAATCTTTTTTCGATATCCGTATAGACTTGGTATGCTCATTTCTATAGTATAATGACCGAATTTCCTGCTGCACTGACAATAGCCGGTTCTGATCCGTCCGGAGGTGCCGGGATTCAGATGGATCTGAGGACCTTTGCAAAGACCGGTGTGTGGGGAATGGCAGTCATTACCGCACTCACTGCACAGAATGCGGCACAGGTAACCGGTTCATGGCCTTTGGAACCTGTTGTTGTGCAGGAACAGATACGGTCTGTTCTTGAAGATATCACACCAGGGGCAGTCAAAACCGGTATGCTTGCAAATGACCGTATAATTCAGGTTGTATCAGAAGGGATAGCAGAAGGTATTCCACTTGTTATCGATCCGGTCATGGTATCCACTTCCGGGTTCAGACTCCTCGACGCGGATGGAATAAACACTCTTTGTAACCGGTTAATACCAGAAGCATTCCTTGTAACACCCAATATCCCGGAGGCAGAAATCCTGTCGGGAATAGATACCATCTCTTCACCTGAAGAGATGGAGAAAGCAGGGGAGATCATCATGGATATGGGAGCAGAATATGTCCTGGTAAAAGGAGGACATGGAACCGGCCATGAATCAGTTGATCTTCTCATCTCTGAAAGAGGAGTGATCTCGTATAAAGCCCGCCGGTTACCCTACGCAGTTCACGGGTCAGGATGCTCTTTTTCTGCGGCAATTACCGGTTATCTTGCCCAGGGCCATACCATACAGACTGCATGTGAGCAGGCAAAACAGCTCATCAGTATCGGTATTATCAGGGCAATCTCTGGAAAAAGCGGACATAAAATAATTAATCCGTAAGGAACTCTGTTCCTGATTCCTTCTGGAAGCATTTCATTACCCTTTCTAGTTGAAGCCGGATTTTTGAATTTTCCAGATTACTACCGCTCATGGGGCATTAACATATATATAGCAGGGAGCCGAATACCCACACTAATTGTATAAAACAGGGTTCTCATTCATTCCAATATGAGGTATCCCTGAGTGAAAAGGGTTTTTTCAGGAGAACAATCAGGTTCAGAAGGAATAGTATATGGTAAAAAAATGGGTGTACTCATTCTCTGAGGGTGACGGGAAGAATAAAAAATTACTTGGTGGTAAAGGGGCGAATCTCTGTGAATTAACCCAGGTCGGGATACGGGTTCCACCCGGGTTTGTCATTACGACCGAAGCCTGTCTGGCATTTCTTGCTGATCCAGAGCGCAGACTCCCTGAGGGACTCATGGACCAGGTCCGGGAACAGCTGACTCTCGTTGAGCAGGTAACGCATAAAAAGTTTGGGTCAGAGCAAAAACCCCTCCTCCTTTCTGTCAGATCCGGGTCTGCCATGTCCATGCCTGGAATGATGGATACTATCCTTAATCTAGGATTAAATCATGACACGTTGAAGGGTCTTTTGGCTGATACCAGGAATGAACGATTCTGTTATGATGCATACCGGCGATTCATTCAGTTATTTGGAAAAGTTGCCCTTGGAGTCCCTGACGAACTATTTGACGAGGAGTTTGATACGATAAAAAAATCCGCACAGGCGATGCAGGATATCGATCTGTCAGCTCAGGACCTGGAGAAAATATGTCACGCATTCCTGCAGGTTGTTCAGCGATATACCGGTAAACCATTTCCCCATGATCCTTATGATCAACTTGAGATCGCAATAAAGGCCGTATTTCAATCATGGATGGGAAAAAGAGCGGTTGATTACCGTAGAGAGTTTAAGATTACCCCGGATATGGCAAACGGGACTGCGGTGAATATTGTAGCCATGGTCTTTGGGAATATGAGTAATAACTCGGCGACCGGCGTTGGATTTACCCGTGATCCCGGGACCGGAGAGAATGTCATTTTTGGGGAATATCTGGTAAATGCCCAGGGTGAGGATGTTGTCGCAGGGATCAGGACTCCGAAACAGATTATGGCAATGGCAGAAGAAATGCCTGATATATTTAAGGAATTACTGGATCTTCGCAGGAAACTGGAATCGCATTTTAAAGAGGTTCAGGATTTTGAGTTCACCATTGAAGAAGGGGTCCTGTATTGTCTTCAGACAAGAAACGCGAAGATGAATGCAACGGCCATGGTCAGAACATCGGTGGAGATGGTCCAGGAAGGACTTATTGATAAAAACCAGGCGCTTCTTCGGATAAAACCAGAAATGCTTGAACAACTGCTCTTCCCACGACTCCATCCCGGGGCAGACGTGAAACCGGTTGCAAAAGGACTTCCCGCATCCCCGGGCGGTGCATCGGGAATTGCAATTTTTGATGCTGACCGGGCCGAGAAGATGGGGCGTGACGGGCATAAGGTGATCCTGGTCAGGGAAGAGACAAAACCAGAAGATATCCACGGATTTTTTGCATCACAAGGAATACTGACAAGCCGGGGTGGAAAAACATCACATGCGGCTGTCGTTGCCAGGGGGATGGGAAAACCCTGTGTGGCAGGAGCCGAAGGTATCAGTGTTGATGTCCAATTACGACAGGCGACAATCGGCGATGTCAGGATCTCTGAGGGAGATGTTATTACGATAGATGGCTCGACTGGTGCGGTATACCTGGGAGAAGTACCCCTGATTGAGGCAGAATTTAGTGAGGAACTTGCAACCCTTCTCTCATGGGCAGATAATATCGCACACCTTCAGGTCATGGCAAATGCTGATACACCTCATGATGCAAAGCGGGCACTGAAATTTGGGGCAATGGGAATTGGTCTGTGCCGGACAGAGCGAATGTTCAATGATCCATCCCGTCTTCCGATTGTCATTGATATGATCATTGCCGATACAAAAGAAGAACGACAAAAGGCACTTGATAAACTCCTCCCTATCCAGCGTGATGACTTCAAACATATCTTCTCAATTATGGCACCAAGGCCGGTCACTATCAGACTGCTTGATCCCCCCATTCATGAATTTTTACCACAGGAACAGCAGCTTATCGACGAGATTGAGATACTTCGAAACCTGCGAAAAAATCTTCGCGGACTTCGTGTTCTTTCTGATACGGTGGCATTCATGTATCAAAACGATCCGGATCATCCAAAGGTGATAACACCTGCTGATCCTGAGCTTTTAGATGCCGTTATTCTTAAAAAAGAGATGATGCTGAATAAGGTCAGATCCCTTCATGAGGTCAATCCCATGCTAGGTCACCGAGGAGTCAGGTTAGGGCTGACTTTTCCGGAGATATACTCTATGCAGATACGGGCAATTTTAGAAGCTGCCGCAGAATGCCGAATAGAAGGGATTGAGGTTCATCCAGAGATTATGATTCCCCAGGTATGTACTGCACAGGAGCTGAAACGGGTAAAAGAATGGGTGACAGATATTCATGCCCAGGTAGAGGCATCATACAAAATATCCATATCCTGTAAATTTGGCTCGATGCTTGAGGTGGTTCGTGCCTGCATGCGGGCAGAAAACCTGGCAGAAGAGGCTGAATTCTTCTCGTTCGGTACAAATGATCTCACCCAGGCAACCTTCTCATTCTCTCGGGAGGATGCCGAGAACAAGTTTCTTCCGATGTATAACATGAACCATATCCTCCAGGACAATCCTTTTGAAGTACTTGATGTCAAAGGAGTAGGAAAACTGATGGAACTGGCGGTTCAATGGGGAAGAGCAATCCGACCAGGGATGAAAGTTGGGATTTGTGGTGAACATGGCGGCCATCCGGCATCAATTGAGTTCTGTCACCAGATAGGACTGACCTATGTTTCATGTTCAGGACCACGAGTCCCGATTGCACGACTTGCAGCGGCTCATGCGGCAATTAAATCCGCGTAATTTTTTCCACTCTTATTACGTCTTTTTCTTAGGGACTTTTATGATATCCGCTGCACTTCCCAGATCAGACTGTGTCTGAATAAAATAATTTGTTGCAGGAGCGGTACTCTCCACCTTTCCGGTTGATTGATCAATATCCCCCTCAATACTCTCTATTCCTTTCAAAGTTGCATCCATGGCACGAAGGAATAACTCCCGTGACTTTTTATAGGTATCAGATAATGTCATCTGCTCTGCAGCAGTTTTTGATTGGACGGCAAACGCTTTCATCGATGAGAGTTCATCAGCCGTCATTCCCTGATACGGTTTGATGATCTTTTCGTTTTGTGAATCAAGCTTTTCAATGGCATCAATAACTAGTGCTTTGTACTCTTCATCCTGTGCACCACCGGTACATCCGGCAACATACAGAAAACATGCGAGAATCAGGGAAAGGAAAAGATATTTCGTACGATTCATAATATGGTGATGAGCTTTTTTCATTATTAAAAGATCCATAGTGTTCCAAACCGAAAAAATCTCATGTTCATTACCCACGTGGAGAAAATTGTGGATCACACATGAATACTATCACCATATCACGAGCCTGCACCGGGGAGTGCAGATAATTCAGAGGAGTGTATGTACTATGGTAGCATATGAAGAATCGGCTGATATTGTATTTCAGAACGGAATTGTTTTTAATCCCTTTACCTGTGACTGGATCAGGGAAGATTTTGCAGTACGTGACGGGATTATTATCGGGACAGGGGCAGCTTATCAGGGAAGAAAGGAGGTGGATCTCAGATCTTCGTACGTAGTGCCTGGCTTTATTGATGCCCATGTCCATATTGAAAGTTCACTGTTATCTCCGTATGAATATGCCCGGCTGGTTATGCAGCACGGAACAACGACCGTGATTGCCGATCCTCACGAGATAGCCAATGTGTGCGGAACAGCAGGTATTGATTACATGGTACGGGCACACCAAACTCTTCCGCTTGACATACTGATAATGCTCCCATCCTGTGTACCGGCCACACCACTTGATGAATGTGCCACACATCTTACGGCAGATGTCCTTTCCCCGTATATTGGTCAGGATGGTATTTTAGGGCTTGGTGAGATGATGAATGTTCCTG
>NZ_DAONKG010000013.1:0-20767 GCF_035406105.1 Methanospirillum sp. | reverse complement strand
ATATGAATTTGTAATCAAGGTGTTATTCAGAAGCCATGATTTTTATCAGGCATTAATATATAATCTGCAGGGACTCAAGTATACAGGAACGTATGTTGCCAGTATGATAAATGAACAACCAAAACGTATGATTCTGGATTCAGCCAGACCACATATCTACTGGTATAACATAGACTATTGTAAGCAGATTACCCAACGATAATATCAGTGAAATCATGTCCGATCTTGAAATTCTGATTAAAAAGATTGATACACTGGAAGATATGGTAAAAGTTTGTGATGAAACCATCTCTTCATTGGAATGCGAAAAGACAAGGATAAAACAGTGGATTAACAGGCATATAGAAGGTATAGAATCCCAGAAAAACCGGATACACGGGGATATTATTACATGTAAGCGGGTTCTTGATATTTTAATGGATAAACCAAGGGAAAAGGAATGGAAAGAGGCAATAATGCTTCGTGATAATTATATGTGTCAGCGTTGTAAATCAACAGTCAATTTGACATGTCATCATATCATACCAAGATCAGTGTGTAAAACAAACGAGGAGATGTGGGATGTCCATAACGGGATTGTATTATGTGATGCCTGTCATACCGAATGGTATGCAAAAAATACAGATTCATTATACATGTTTATCAGGTGGCTCCGAACATGAGTAAAAAACGATGCCCGAAGTGTCAGAATTACATGATGCTGAATCATTTAACCGGAAAACCGGAATGTCATCATTGTGGTTATAACCGGAATAAAAAAGCAAGATCTGGCTCAACATGCGAATCATGTAAATATCTGAAACCGATACATGATACCGAATATCTGTATTGCGAAAAGCATGGTGAGATTCGAAAAACCGAAGATAAATCCTGTGTGTGTTATGCATGATACGAATTACTGAAATAACAAATTTTAAGGAATGGTATGAAACCCTTGCGTTATTTGAGGATGTTCATATCGATTTTAATCAGAACGGAATAAAGGTGCAGATGAAGGACGTGACAAATGCCTTCATAATTTCAAGTTTTATGGAACTACCAGTTGAAAATACCTGTAGTGCCACTATCTCCCTTGATAATTTAAAAACTATTAAAGATAGTGTAACTGTATACTGGTCGGCAGAGACACTGGTGTTTCAGGCGGGTATAACCAAATACAAATCTCCGGTTTTAAAAGATCCAAAGGTGGATGCACTGGTACTTCCGGAACTCCCGGTTCCAAAGTTCGAGGGGGTGAAAGCAGTTATCCCACATGATTTAATAAAGGAAATGCTGAAGGTTAGTGAACGGGAAGAAGACATCCTGTTTAAAGGTGAGGGAAAAACCTTAATTGTTACAAACAGTTCAAATTCCATTGAAAATACTTATGAGAATGTATTGGAATCTGATGAAATTCCTGTAAAATCAGTATTTGGATTCAACTATATCAACATGGTAATCAAAGTAATGAAATACTTTGATGAAGTCAGCATTCGCGTTGGCAAGGACGTTCCAATCATCATCAATTTAAATAAACCGGGATTTTCCATATCTTACTGGATTGCCCCAAGAATAGAAGATTAAACATCTTATTTTTATCCCGGTTCTTTTAATTCATAATTACATTCATTTCTATTTATTCATTTTCCATAACATTTTTATGATACAATAATTAATTATATTTATGCATTTACAATTACCATTGGTTTCATGCTGTATATCAACATGGAACAGGGTATCGGATTTACGTTCCTGTATAAGCAGTATTTTAAGTCAGGATTATAGAAATCTCGAAATTGTAATCATAGATAATGCATCTTTTGATGGGACAGAAACATATTGCGAATATTTAAAATTAACCAGTTCTGTCCCGATAATATATAAACGCATGGTCCATTCGGATCATTCCGCACTGGAAACCATTAATCTTGCATTCTACAGTGCGTCCGGCAAATACGTTCTGATTCTTGATGATGATGCAGCACTTATAAGTAATACGGCAATATCCAAATCTGTTGAGTATATGGAAGAGCCTGACAATGCACAGGTCTTCGCTGTTGCATTTCATGTTGTAAATAATACTGAATATACAATTTTAAACAATAAACGATGTGTACCAGAATTCTGCGGAGCAGCAGCATTATTTCGTCGTGATATCGGAAATGATCTGCACTGGTATGATGAATCTTTGAAAATATATGGGAATGAACTGGATATTTCAATTCGTGCTTATATTCATGGTTATTCCATAGTATATCTGCACGATTGTCTGGTCAGACATCCGAAATCAGACTTTTTCAAATCTCCGTATACACGAAATAAATTTGCACTGAAAAATTCATTACACGCGGTTATCAATTACTTCGGATTTAAAAAACGGATTTTAATGACATTGATGTATGGTGCCGGTCATATATATTACATTTCAAAAAGTAATTATACATTTCATCTGTTTTCGTGGTGGATACCATGGTATTTCAAAACATTGTTAAAAGCAGTGTTTAGAATTAATAAAATTCAGGCTCCTGCATGGATTCAGGATTATTATTACATCAGATTACTTAATATGATGAATTTAATATGATGAATTTAATATGATGGTGAATTTAAAAATGACTTCAGTTTTGTTTGTTACCGAGGATATTGATGGAAATACTATTAACAGCGGAATTGGAACATATGTCCGTGAAATATCATATCTGTTAAAGAGTGAAGGATTTGATGTTTCAATACTGGTTGAGCGTAAGATCACCTGCAAACATATCGATGAATATTATACATCACGTGGAATCAATGTTTATTTTGTAGAAGATGTATATAAGGACAGGACGTATAAGTTAAATTCAGCACATTGGATACTACGAAGATCCCATCTGATATACAATGCTATAAAATCATTAAATATATGTTTTGATATTATAGAATTCCCTGAATTTACCGGGAGTGCATTTGTTCCACTCAGAATGAAAAAGTATTGTGGTGAATTTCAGAATACAATATTAGTGGTAAAGATGCATGGATATTTGTCATGGCATATTGAGGGAATGCATAATGTGTTTAGTAAGGACGATACGATTCGTGACTACATTGATAAATACTGTATAGAAAATGCAGATATCGTATTATCTCCTTCCGAACATATGATCCAGTATACACGTGACAAATACGGAACTTCACGTGATATACTCCTTGTCAGAAATCCGATTAACGATAATGCAGTCCGGTATGAATTCAGCAATCAGAATGAAATTGTATTTTTTGGCAGATTGGAAGAACGAAAAGGAGTCCTTGAGTTTATTGATGCTGTAAAAACACTGAATCCGGATATCCCGGTTACTTTTGTTGGAATGTCTGCTTCGTTATCCAAACAGATGATTAAAGAGATGTTGTATGGTTATAATGTTTCATTTTATACAGGTTCAACACGTGATGATGCATTAAAATATGTGGCAAATCATGCAAAATTTGCCGTTATCCCGTCAAGACTGGATAACTACCCGACAACCATTATTGAGTGTATTAGGGCAGGAATTCCATTTGTAACAGTAAATACTGGTGGGATTCCGGAGATGATCGGACTGTTAAAAAATATCATATCTTCTGATTTATCTGATCTGTCACAATTGTTACAACGGGCATATACAATTGATACGGAGACATGGTCATCATATATCCAGTATTTACAGGACAATCTTGATGTCATTGCAAATCATGATGACATAATAAGGTTTTATAGCAGGATTATACAGGAATCTGATTTGAGTTTGTTTGAATCATATCAGAAACCGGTTACATTACTAATGCCATACCGGAATGGTTCAAAATATATCAAGGAAACATTGGACAGTCTGGTACATCAGTCATACAAAAATTTTGAATTAATAGTTATCGATGACAGCGATCCGGAAGAGTCCGAGTATTTAAAATCATTATTGTCACATTATCCGTTTCAGTTCATGATATTCAAAGGTAACCATATCAGTGTCGGGAATGCACTGAATCAGGGACTGGACCTGATTAACACCGATTATTTTATTCAGATCGATGGAGACAATCTGTTCAGACCTGATATGGTTCAGACATATATTAACGCAGCATACAACAATCCGGATGTCGATGTCCTGACTTCATACAATGATGCATTCGGTGACTGGGATCAAATTTACTATCCAGTTGGACCAATTAAGGAACTCCTTCCTGTTGAAAATGTATACGGGGATGCCTGTGCAATTTATAAAACATCAAAGATAAAAGAGATAAAGTTCCCGGATACCCGTGGTATTATCGTAGACTGGGCAATGTGGAACAAAATGGTTAATTTGAACTGTAATATGGATGTAATACCCATGGTTCTTGTGGATTACAGAGCATTGAAGTCGGGCCATTCTTCAAAAATCAATCATACAAATATGTATAAACATAATCTGAAATATCTGGAAAATCCGGACTTATTCAAGTTATATGGGATGATTCTGAATTCCTGTTATGACAATGAAATAAAGGGAGTCATTGACTTTATAAAAAACAACAAAATGTTTTTTAAGATTGCATATTTTGTCGGATATAAAATTCTGAAAAAAATATTCTGATTCTGATATTGGATTAACATGATTAAAAATAAGATTGATGAATCTGATGATTTGCCGGGATATCCCGATTGGTTGCTAAATCATACAGGATCGAAAATTCTTTTTATATCTGATGAAAGTCCATCAGTACTACATTACGGTATTCAGAAAAATCTGATTTATACAACTTTTATAAATATACATCAATTAAATAAATTGAGAAATTTATATGGTTCATATCTTTATGATATCATTTACTTATATAATGTATTTAATTATATTAATGAACCTTATAGAATAATCAACAAATGTTTGCCATTAGTCAGGCTTGGTGGTATATTATCAATATTTAATAAGTTTGGAACTTATAGAAAATGTAAATTAGAAATTATAAATGAAATTTTATATTATTCAGATAATGATAATGGTATACCAGAGCCGGTTGCATGGTATCTGAATAATATACTTCGTGTAATTTATTGGAACCAGACTGATACATCGATTGATATCAGATATCAAATTATAGGGTAGATTTAAATGAAGGATTTTGAGTTGACTGATGAAGAGATGCAGATGTATCTGCATAAAATTGAGATTGATATTACGGAATCGTGCAATCTGGCATGCGTTTCATGTGTCCGCGGCTGCAATATCTTCAAAAGCGATGTTATGATCAGTCTGGATAAAATCAGGAAATTCGTTGATGAGTCCATTGAATTAAATTATCAGTGGGAAAGAATCGGGATTATGGGAGGGGAACCTACCGTTCACCCGCAATTACCCGAAATCATAAATATATTGTATGAATATCATGTGTTTAATCCGTCCTGTCAGTTCTGGACGCGAAGTAACTGCATCATCCCGTATGAGTTTCCGGACTGGATTGAATACCAGAAAAATCCGGATCATTCGCATCATCATGCATTTTATGTCAGTCCGCAGGATGTCGGGTTTCCAATGAACAAACGGGCATGCCATGTTTTATATGACTGCGGTTTAATGTATAGTCATCATGGTTATCTGCCATGTTGCAACAGCAATGTTCATATCAGGGCATTCAATCTGATTGATGGTGTTCAGTCATTAAAAAACGTTAATTATGAGTCCATGATGAAACTATGTCATATATATTGTAGACATTGCGGTATGTACATGATGGATAATTTCGAATCAGGATATCTGCTCTCATATCCGGTTGATTATATATCAGAAACATGGTGGAATGCTTTAATTAAATATAACAGTATCAATTGCCGGAAAACCAGAGTATAATTTATCAAAAAGGATATATTAAATATTTTTAAGTCAAATAATTAATGCATGGACAATATTGTTGAGCATGTTTTGAGAGAGCGTTATTATCAGCCGGGTGAATCATCATGGGAAGATGTGTGCAGACGTGTCGCCGATTTTATCGGTACAAATAAAGATGAACGTGATGCATTCTTTGATATCATAAACAACCGTAAGTTTATTCCGAACAGCCCGTGTCTGATGAATGCAGGAACATCAATACCAATGTTATTTGCTTGTTTCGTTCTGGATGTTCCGGATGACTTGAAAGGAATCGGAAATACGCTGACAGACGCAATGTGTATTCAGGCGAAAGGCGGAGGTACGGGCTTCTTTTTTGGAAATATCCGTCCTAAAGGCTCTCTTGTAAAGAGTACCAATGGCATTGCAAGTGGTCCTGTATCGTTCCTGAAAGCATATGACGCCATGACAAACGTGATTCTTCAGGGTGGATGCGTCAGTGCAGATACCCGCATCCAGACTGAACGTGGTGTTATTAAGATCGGAGAATTATTAAACTGTCCCCCAATGGCAGATAACCCGATTCAGGAGGTCGTTGCATCAAAAGATGGATTCTGCTCTGCTAGTTTATCAATGGATAATGGAATAGCAGATGTTCTGCATATCAAGACAAAACATGGATACAACATTAAATGCACAAGGGATCATCAGATTTTGGTTGTCATGCCTGATGGTACACTTGAATACAAAGAAGCAGGAGATATAACAAAGGATGATTATCTTGTGATAAAACGCGGCAGACAGATTGTAACTGAATATGTCAGATTACCATTGCCTGTACTGGAAAACAGACACTTCAATACAAACCTAAATCTGTCGCTGCCTGTATATCTTGAAGAGGATCTTGCCCTTCTGATTGGTATGTATATGGCCAACGGATCAATGTCGAATGATGCATCATTTAACATATGTATAGGAGACAAAGATCATGAAGTATCAGATGAACTGATTCGCATAGGCAACAAATATAATATGCATTTCTCAACATACAGAAAACCGGATAACATTGACAGATCAACAAATTATTCATGTAGGAACATAGTGTTTGCTGAATGGTGGAAATCATGTGGATTTTACAAAAACGGATCTCCTGAATCTTTTGTTCCTGAACTGATATTTAAGTCTCCGGAATCTGTTATTTGTGCATTTATAAGAGGAGTGATGTCATGTGATGGCCATGTTCATAGTGATGGGTATCCGGTTATCGGTGTAACATCAGAACGTCTGATTGATGATCTGCAAATACTGTTCCAGTCAGTTGGTATTTTTACCATAAAAAGATATCAGGACAAGACAAATGCAAAAGAAAACGGTTCTTATGGAACCAGAACCATATATACACTGCGTGTTTGCGATAAGACAGGTCTTGAAAAGTTCAGAGATAAAATTGGATATATACAGACGAGGAAACAGAGCAAACTCCGTTCTGACATAAGTACACATGATCTTATTGTACCATACATAGGGTGTATCTTAAAGAAACATTATCATCCCGAAGGAGGACGTGATAGAACCAGTAATCCAGCGTATGCAAAGGAAATTGAACGGTATATCAGAGGTGACAGGAATCCTTCACGAAACAGAATAGTGCAGATATGTGGCAGTCTTCATGAGTTGTCAAACGATGTATTACACGAAGACCTCTTGTCTGATGAGTTTATATTCTCAAAGATATCTGATATCTCGTCTGATCGATGCTATACAGTTGATATAGAGACATTTGATCACAATTATGTTGCAAACGGAATTGTTGTTCATAACAAGAGACGTGGCGCAAATATGGGATCGTTATCGGTCTGGCACAAGGATATCAAGGAATTCATCACGTGTAAACATAAAGAAGGTGAGATATCAAACTTCAATATCAGTGTGCTCATTAATGACGAGTTCATGAAAAATCCAGATCCTGAAATATACAATTTGATAGCAGAAGGAATGTGGAAGAACGGAGAACCAGGTCTGCAATTCTTTGATAACATCAATTCAAACAATCCGACTCCGTTGCTGGGACCATTATACGGTTCAAATCCGTGTTCAGAGACATTTCTGTATCCGAATGAGTCATGTGTCCTTGGTTCGATTGATGTCAGTAAATTTATTGGGAACGATGGAACCATAAATTACACGGGACTTAATAATGCCATTGAACTTGGTGTGAAGTTTCTGGATAACTGTATTGAGGTAAATGAATATCCAACTGACAAAATCAGGGATGCAACATATCTGACCAGAAAGATCGGTCTTGGAATCATGGGATATGCTGATCTGCTTATAAAACTTGGTATACGATATGGTTCAGATGAATGTATTGAGTTTACTCATAAATTTATGAAATGGTTCGATGAACAGGCGATTGCTGCATCATCCGGACTTGCAAAAGAGAGAGGCACGTTCCCGGCATACAAAGGCTCAACATGGGATCATAATGGCATTCCAATGCGCAATGCTGTTGTAACACTTATTGCACCAACAGGAAGCATATCATTGTTTGCAGGATGTTCGAGTGGCATAGAACCGAACTTTGCATATGTTGTGAACCGCTCGACATGGACCAGTGGTGAGAAAGTCACGTTTAAACAGGTACATACATTATTTGATGCACATATTAGACAGCACTACAAAGACAAATATGATGAGATTATCAACTGGATGTTTGAACATGGTACTGTTCAGAACTGCCCGCTTGTAGATGCTTACACAAAAAACATATTCGTCAGTGCAAAGGATGTCTCATGGAAGGAACATGTTGACGTGCTTGCTGCGTTCCAGAAACACATTCATAACAGTATTAGTAAGACAGTGAACCTACCACATGATACAACCGTTGATGAGATGAAGGAGATCATCAGGTATGCATGGGAATCGGGATGCAAGGGACTGACGGTGTATCGTGAGGGATCTCGGACTGATGTGGTGCTCGAGACCAATGCAAGCAAAAAAGAGAATGAACTGGTAAAGGTTGTTGAGATAACCAACCCGGTCAAGTACAAACTGGTCAAATCAAATGGCCGTATCCTTCCCAAGACACCACGCGACAGCCCTGCCGCAATGTACAAGCGAACCAGTGGCTGTGGCCATATGATGATTGCTATCGGAGAAATGGATAACAAACCACACAGTGTCACAATCGTAAACAAAGGCGGATGTGATGCACTGACACAGGCACTCGCAGAACTTACAGCACTTGCACTTCGCTGGGGAATCCCGCTCTGGGACATCCGGAAAGTCCTTACCGGTGTGAAGTGTTCGGCAGCATTGAAAAATCCGAAGTCTGACGGGAAATCATGTCCGGATATCCTTGGAAAAATATTATATGAGTATCCATGTGATGATGCCCCGCCAAAGGATGACGTTATTCCCGAAAAACCAGCAGTATCAACAAATATTTCACAGACAAAGATCACATGTCCGGATTGTGGTGGAATTCTGAACTTTTCAGAAGGATGTAAAAGCTGTCCATCCTGCGGTTACAGTAAATGCTTTTGATAAAACAATTTATCTGATATAAACACAAAATATTTTTATGAAGTCATTTGAAGAGATCCTTGATGTTCATCTTGACAGAATACTTGAAACAACCAAAAATCTGTATCTTCAGGATAACTCAATTTGTAAACGATGTCATCATACCCACAAAGACATATACTGTATCTTTTGCTTCTGTCCGTTATATCATGAACAGAACTGCGGAGGAAATCCTGTGTATACAGATACCGGGATCAAGGACTGTTCATTTTGTGACCGTGTCCATGACAAACAATTTATCAAAAAAGTTATCAAAGAAAATTTATATAAATTAACAAAATAAACAATAGATATGTCAGACGGGAGGTGCTAATTTCGATAATTATACTTGTTACAATGTTAATTACTGAATTATACATTATATGTTTGCTGGATCATTCAGAAACACCTGATTATATGCATGACTGGTGATGTTACCATGTGGAAAATTAATTATTGCGATGAAGTAAGTGAATTCGATCTATGGGTACTCGACTTAATGAATGAAACAAATAAAAAGCATGAGAAATCATCTCATGTATTCGAAGAAATAAATTAATTCCTGAATGTTACCCATTCAAACCTGTTTTTATATCCTTTTGTTTTGTCAAATATAACAAGACAACTTGGAAATGGAGCTGAATTCTGATGCCCGCTGAATTTCAGTCTTCCCCTGATAAACCGGATCTGCGATGCATACGGAAATATAACATCATGGAAGATTGCAGTGTCAACCCGAGCCGGAATCAGAAGAACAGATGTCACATCATGGGCAACAAATTCTTCATGCGCCTTTATTATCCACGATTTCTGATCCCTGCCATACGGTGGGTTAATCCAGACCGTCTCACCTGACCAGTCCTGAATCAGTCCATTATCATCTATTGAAAAATACCTTTCACATTTATGGTTTGTCTCATCGGCACATGCATCAAGCGTAAAGTTAAACTCACTATTAACAATATCAAACAGCCACTGTGGTGTGGAATACGTCATGATTTTACTGCTGAATAACACATCGGTATTCATATCCACATTATTTCATTATCATTATATAAAAAGACGAGTAAGAAACATTTAAATACTTTAAATAATAACATATAGAGTGATCAATGACGCACTCCATTGATCAACATTCCCTTCCCATCCGTTCATAGAGGACAAGCATTAAATATGTGAAACAACATATATTGTATTCCCCCACACAAACGAAACAGAAGGTCTTTCTCCCTCCCTTCTGTTTCGGGGATGTTTCCAGCATTTTCTATACAGAGCAAAATCTGTACCGTTTTGACGATTCTAATAAAAATGCTGCATTATCTTTGTGAATGATGTGTAAATCAAAAGAAATGTTGGGGTTATATTAATGTTATCACAGTAATTCCAATTCCGATAAAAAATAATAGTAATGCTGCAATAAACAAAAGCATGTTGTATTCTGGTTCATCATAATATTCGTATTCCTGTTTTACCAGTTTTACTTCAGTATTTGGTATATAAATCTGATGTGGTTCGGTCAGGTGCTCCGGTTTCTGACTCTTGTATATTCCTTCAAACCATTGGCCATTAATAAAATAACCATCTTCATATTGCTTAACCATATTAAATAGTTGAAAATACTGGTATATAAATGTAATGCGAAAAATAAAAATGTAATGATTTTAATCTGTATTCAATCTGATATTATTCTGTTGTTGTTGCATTATTGATTATTTCTGTTTCATTAATTATTTCTGTTTCATTAATTAATTCTGTTTCGTTGATGGTTTCATTGACGCGTCCTGCGCTGATGGATGTTACGGTTGCCTGATTCTTCTTTGCAATGATCTCGATCATCTCGTTGTAAGCATCAGTTACCGTGGTGTAATCACTGGTGAAAGTTCCGTGGAACTCCTCTTCAGAACCATCTGCAGTTGCAGTCCGACCGATGTAGTTCACATCCTCGGATGTCTTCAGATTCAGATCAGTTGCATTCTTGTCAAATCCTTTCATGGATGTCGAATGGGTGTTGCCATAGAGGTATCCCTTGGTAACGATGTCTGATGCTCCTGACAAATGCACCGTTGCATCATTCAGTCCAACCTCACTCTCATACACACCACCACCATGAATGATCACACCGGTTCTGCCTTCATACGATTCACTGACCGGGTAATTACCTGATGCAGCACCTGTTCCGGAGAGGAATCCTTCGCTGTCGCACATCTGTTCAGGGACATTTGGCTGGATGTTCATCATACCGGCGGTGTCCTCGGCATTGATCATGGAATCACCTGCTACTGCGCTCTGTGCTGCATAGAAATTACTTGTTGACTGATCAACCTTGGACTCACGCTTCATGCTGGATCTGCCAAGTGTCAGAACGCTGGTCTGACTCCCGTCATATACATACGGACTCCCTGTGTTGTTTGCACCAAACACAGGCCAGTTTAACTTGTCATTGGCACGTTCCATGGATACAACATGACTATATGATATGCTGCCACCACTTGCATATACTGTTGTGGTTGATGCTGCCAGAATCGGAACGATAAACAGACAGCATAAAACTAAAGAAATGATATGATTGTATCTCATTATAATCACCAGAAAGTCGGGTATTTTACTTGCCCGTAACTTTTTCTTTTGCAAAAACACAGACTTTCTTCATGAACGCAGCGGCTTTTTTATGAATCGCGTCATTCTCTGCTTTTTTGTTTTCCCACTCCGCAATAAAATCAGAGTTCTTGCCGGTAACTTTATTTTTGTCTGTTGCAGTCATCATTATTTCCTCAATATAAATTATGATGTTATTACCATCGTATAAAGATTGATATCAATGAATGATACATTCTTATAAAAAGAAAACAAATATAGTAGTGGCATATCATGTGTAAACCCCATGATGTGACTAAATATGTGTTCTTGAAAATGTGTTGGCAATCCGGAAAGACGGATATATGATGGGAAACGGAATTAATCCTGTTCCCATATATTATATAAAGATTGTGTTAACTATTTTTATTTAAATTTATAAACATGTTAATCAAACGTGTAACCCGTTTCATCATTCAAAGTTAAACAAATTCATTTAACTTTTATTATCTGTTCATTGGTCAATGTAAGATTGACCATGGTTTATTATGGTCTATTTCATAAAAATATATAAATGTAATAGAAATTAACGTATATGTATGGAGCTTGTTGATTATCAGATTCTTGATGCAATTCACAAAAAATTGATCTCTGTTGAACCATTCGATGAAAAACTTATAAATCCTAATTCTCTCGATATAAGACTTGGATATCATTTTATCCGATGTATCAAAACCAATAATGTTATGAATCCCAAAACTGATAAGCAGAATGGAGAGGTTATACAGTTATCAAAACCTTCAGACTATATAATTATAAGGCCGGGTGATTTTATCCTTGCTACGACCCTTGAAACGATTCATTTAACGGATTGTATCAGGGCGCAACTCGAAGGCAAATCATCATTAGCCAGATGGGGTCTCGTACTTCACCAGACGGGCGGATGGATTGATGCTGGATTTCATGGTGAGATAACTTTGGAATTGTCATTGGTTTATCCCGATCCGATTAAATTGTTCCCTGAAATGACAATCGGACAACTCGCATTTAACAAAACAGAATCGTGCAAAGTCCCATATAATGTAAAGAAAACATCAAAATACAACGGACAGAAAGGCGCTACATGTTCCATGTATTATAAAAACTAATCATTCTTTTTTAAAACATCGATATTATTCAAAAACGCTGATTGTGTCTGAAAACATCATCAGAACAGGTTCAAACAACACAACACCGGAAAACCCTCTCAACAAGAGATTGAAGAAGGAAGATGTTCAACCTCCTGTTGTGTGTGTGCACATACCTGTTGGTTTTTCAAAGTATATAATACTTTTTGCATAATTTTTAAAAGGTGTAAACAGCGATTAGTGCTATGGATTCTTGGGGAATTGAAACAATTATTGATTTGTATGATTGTAATGGAGCGATTATAAGAGATCCTGAAAGAATAAAGGAGTATTCAAGAAAATTGGTTGATATACTGCGAATGATTCCCTATGGCGATCCTGTAGTTGTGCATTTTGGAAAAGATGATAAAATTGGATATACGCTGGTTCAGTTGATTGAAACCTCGAATATAACTGCACATTTTGCCGAGGATACAAATTCTGCATTTATTAATATATTTAGTTGCAAGGATTATGATGTTGATGAGGCAGTAACATTTACCCGTGAGTTTTTTGGTGCACAACGTGTCACGTATGTTGTGGAAAACCGGGGAATTTTTGATTAAATTTATTTTATTATAACTTTTTTAAATGGGTAATACATAACGGGTATTATGTCATACGCACGTTATGCTACCAGTGACTACCGTAGAGATATCAGTAACATGTATAATGGAATTATGGAGTTAGCACGGAGGTATGAGATTTATCCTGAATATATTTTTGAGGATTTATACGATAAACATCTGAGGGATTATTAGTTATTTTATTAAATTATTTGGAAACATTTATATACTCTATTTTTTAATATATAAGATTAATGAGGCTTAATGATGGTTTGTGGATAGATGAAGTTGCATATGATTTTCACATTAAGGTAAAGGATAATCTGCGTCGGATGATTGATGAAGATCCGAAATCGGAAGGTTCATGTTTGAATTATGTTCTGGATATGCCGTTGAATGAATCTTTGGCATATTATGAGAAGGGTGACGGTAGGGTTGTTAAGAATGAGATGTTTCTTAAAAGTATGACTGATAATTATTTTGAGATATACGAGAAATTCAAACCGAGTGATGAGGAAAAGAAAGTTGCACGAAAAATGATTCTTCTTGTTCTTGCCTTATATCGGAATGATTCTGCATATTTTGAACGGATTGGTGGTGTCATTACATATGTTATAAAGAATTATAAGAAGTTCAAATGTGTTCAGGATGATCCATGGGGAGATTATACCAAATTGTTAATAGGTGTGTATAAATGGTGGAAGATGAATGATAAGCGGAAACGGACAAAACGGTGGATCGCATGGATGTTTATTCATGTAATTAAGAAATATCAGGAGAATCAGTTTTATCGGCATTCCGTAAACTGGGCACTGATATTTTTGTATGTGGATCATGCAAAATGGGAAGATGACGTACAATTCAGTCCTGACAGGTGGTTTCCAAGATCCCGTGGAAAATTTTCAAATGCAATGTACGGAGGTATGTATTAAATGATGGAGAATATTGAGAATACCCGGAATACAACACAAAATACTGAAAATGCGCAGGAAGTTCCACCACATCTTCGGGTTGATCCGATTATCGACTTTTTAAGCAAGGTAGTTATCTCCGATTTATTAATTAATGACATGGCTATACAGTGTCAGACATTGGAAGGATTCAAACGGTATTATCGTGCTACTGATTTGTTTATTATCCGTGATATCTTGACTCAGGTGGATATCTGGGAACCTGAACATGATAATCCGAATTATATTGCATTTAGAAACTTAATGAAATGGTTTATGTATCTGATTGCGACACATCCATGGTGGCATAGAAAATTATGTTATTATAACAGGATGATGGGTACAAATACACATAGTTCATCGTATTATCGGATTCAGTATCATCCGGCATATATTCCGGGTGCTCACTGGAGTACTGATAATCAGGATAAAGGTCCGGAAGAGTTTAATAGTGAACAGATGCCGGGAAAAGATATTTATAAGTGGATTGATCAGAATATCACAAATAAGATTGATGTTGATAATGGTATAGATGATGAAGAGATTTTGAATCTTGAGAATAGAAAGAAAGTAAACCCGATCAGACGAAAAAAGAAACGTCGAAATTTTAAAAAGTAACATTGATAATTTGATTTTATTTTAACACACTTTTTATATAATATGAGTTTTAAATAAATTGTATATGGTTGAAGTATCAGAAACCGTTGATTTATATCTGGTTCATGTAATGCGTGGAAAACCAGGTGATTATCTGAATCAGAAAGTATTTTCGATGGCTGTTAATGATTTTATCCCTCCTGATTTAAACATGGATTATGATGATATATACGAATCGGAAAGTATGGAGGATCTTGAAGATTGCAATCCATTGAAGTATATTATGGATAGGATTCGTGAGAATGGTGACTGGCCCGCATGGGCTGATAATTATACAAAGTTTGTAATGGTAAAACGGGTAGTTGGTTCATTTAAAGGGAGTTTTTGATTATCAGGGGGTTGTAGCCTGAAGGTTATAGTTGATACACGGGAACCCTTGGATCTTTTTGAATATTTATGCAGGACATTTCCTGATATTACTTTTATTCGCGAGAAACTCGATGAGGGTGACTATCTCGCAATGTGTGATAATGGTAAAAAACGGGTTCTTGTTGAACGGAAACAGATTGGTGATTTTTATGATTCCATGGTCCGGACAAAAACGTTGAAAAATGGAAAAATTTCAAACCGGATGCGGAATCAGGTTGACAAAATCAGTGTATGTCAGGCGGATTGTGTTGTATTATATCTGATTACAGGAGATCATAATGCATTTGCCGAGTATATGAGAAGGCAGGGTAATCCGATTAATATGGATTTGATTGACGGTGGTATATCAAGTCTGCTGGTTCGTGATAACATCAGAGTACTAATTGATTATTCTGATAAAGGTGGTATCAGACGGATGATACGAATTATGAGAAAGGTATGTGATGACGAGACTGATATACCAAAGGTTCGAAACGTTAATACTTTGGCAGCACGATTATTAAACATAAGTAAAAAACAATGGTTTGCTCTTCGTGAAAAATATGGAACTAATCTGGTTTATATCTCTGGTTTATCTGAAAAAGAAATAATGAAGGTTGAAGGTATTGGAAAAGTTAAAGCAAAACAAATTAAGGCAATATTAAACGGTACATCTGAAGACTGGTTATGAATTTGTTGGGTTTCATACCCGGTCTGTATTTCGTATTATATAAAAGGAGGGCGCTTTATATGTCGGTTGATATAATGGATATTGTTCTTCGTGAACTGGAGAGCCGGGGAATGTTATGCCATGATGTATATGCACCATTTTATGTTGCATCATATGCCATGCATGTATTTAATTTGATGAATAAAGAGCGTCAGATATATTGGGAATCGAAACGAATTCCTAATTTAAGGCTTCATCTTGTTTTTATAGCACCACCCGGCGGGATGAAATCATATACATTGTCAATGCTCGGGGGAGAGGGTGTTGGTGTATTTCACAATGCTGGGATTCAGATTGTTTCACGACAAAATATGAATGAAGCAGCATTGGTTGGAACAATTACCATGCAGAATGGCAGAAGTGTAACCCGTGAAGGTGAGGCTCATCGGTTTTCGAATGGTATCATTATGATTGATGAATTCAGTGGGATTACAGATGCTCTTCGTTCTTCTTTTAACAATCAGATGGATACCCAGTTGCTTGCTGCGTTGGATCACGGGCATATTGCAAAGTCTGTTGCTGGTGGAAACATTGAATATGATACAAACTTTACATTGTGGGCTGGGATTCAGCCGGCACGATACGATATCCAGAGAGGTCTTGGACGAAGATTATGTTTTCTTGTAAATGTGCCTGATGAGAATTTAAAGAGGGAATTAAGGCGTGCCATATGGAAATCAAAGAATATTAAGAATGAGGATGGTGATAGAGAGCGCTTATCGCATATTATTCAGATGTGGGCATCAGAATTCCAGAAGATCCAACGAATTGATTATGACGATAGTATATTTGAGTTATATGAAGAGCTGGGTTTGGAAACGTATGATATGACCAGTTATGACAGGATTATTCTTGGATATCATCTGGCCCGGTATGGTGCATCTGAGCATATCGTTTTAAAGGTTGAAGATCCGTTGGTGCAGCAGATGATACGATTACAGCATCAGTGGAGGAAGAGTGTTATTAATGGTCCTGATTTATTACAGATTCAGACATTAATCAAGGACAACGGGTATCTTAATGAAGAAGGACAATATGAGATTACCCGTACATTATTAAATAAGGCGTCAAGTACCTATCAGATGTCAATCAGCAATCTTCATAATAAACTGGTTGAGATGATCAAGTACGGAATGATTGCAATGAAAAACGGAAAGATTGTGTTAATTGATGACTCCTGAACAGTTACAGAAATATGGGAAATGATCTGGTTAATTATCGGGCATTGAAAAAACTTAAGGAAAAGGGATTTTCAAATCCTGCACGTCTGATTTGGTATCTCGCCGAACGGCTGGCAAATAACGAGCAGTATGATCTGGTTAACGGATATATTAAGGATGAGATGCAACGAAGGATAATCGATGAGGATGCCGAGATTGAGAAATTACTACAGGAACTTGGATACAAAATCCTGAATCGTGAAGTGTTACAGGAAAAACTAAAGTATCTTGAGCATGAAATTCAGTCATACAGGGATTCAAAAGAGGTTGATGCGTTAATAAAGAAGATTGCACGAAAGATTGAATTTTATAATTTAACTCTTATAAATGTTGAGGATCGGTGTGCTGATGAAATAAGGCGAATCAAAGAGTTAAATCCTGATATAAACATTAAGAATGTTATATTTACGATATTTCAGTTGCGTGAAATGTCTGATAAGCAGAAAAATGTTGTTAAATATATTGAAAATTATCTTGGATTCTGAAAATTAAAACTGGAATAGATTAAGTTAAATTAAATTAAATAAATTTAAATTATAATCTGTTTTCTAAATAACTCTTTTGGTATATTGAAGATTGTTTGTTCCCAGTTGTATATATTGTTATTTACAGTAAATACGACATATCCGTTATCTGGTATCTCCATGTATTTTTTCCTCTGGAATTTGTCCGGACCTTTCCATGCAGGAAGTATCACTGTCATATTTCGTTTATCTCCGTTGTAATTAAAACTGTGGATGTGGCCTCGAATAAACACATCAATCTTTTCATTTTGTAACACTGATACATTTGCTTCTTTTCGGGCAGCGGTATGTCGTCCTCCGGGATCTCTGCTCCATTGTTCATGATGTCTGATATGAAATGTAATGGATTCACAGGTAAGTTCGATATCAGGATTACCAAAATGACCATTGAGCATATCGGCGACCAGCATATCACCTGATATTTCCTGACCAACGTGATATCCGCTTCCGTCAACGATGACAAAGTTTTTTGTATCGATCATTTTTAACAAATGACAGGCCATTTTTGCCTGTGTATAAATATCTGTAGTTATCTGTCCTTTTCCTTTCTCTCCATAATTTGCTCCGTCTACAAGATCACCACAAACAATACAGTAATCAATATTTTGTATGGTATTGCACATATGAATCCATTGTTGAAACAGATATCTTTGGACATCATTTAAGATAAACAACTCATTATTTATATCATCGGTGAAGTTGTATGGAATGAGGCCGTTTAATGAACCACAATGTAAATCAGAAATACATAGGATTTTTTTCATGAAGCAGACCACCTGATTTTAAAATGTTAGAATATGTGGAGATACTGGTTTTCCCATTCCGGAAACGTTGCTTCTTTTCCGGTTGCATCTATAACAGTGAATTTGATGTTGTACATTCCGGCAGATAATGCAGGGTTGGTCGGGAATGAATACTCAATCTGACCATCATGCGGATTCAGAATATCACAGGGTTCACGTGTTATTATCTGTTCTCCGGTTTCTATATTTATAATGGAAATCTTAACATCCTTGTTTGTCAGGTCTATTGGAATAAGAGTTTGTTTATCAACATTAAATTCTTCAATATAATAAATAAATGGTACTGTATCTCCTTGTCTGTATCTATAAGTAGTTAATGACATAACTTTATATTTTTAATTCATTTTATTTATATGTTTTCAAGATATTTATTATAATATTATCCCCATTGTTCAGCCATGGCATTGGCAATGCCTTGATATGTCCGGCTTCGATCTTTCCATCTGTTTTTAGATGGTCCTAATTTATTCTGACCAGATGTAGTCTGATTATTCCAGTATCCACATGCAGGTTTATCCAAAATGCATGTAGGTTCAAGTTTTGGCAAATTTTTTAACCAGAAGCACGTCTTTTTACTTTCAGGATCTCTTGTGCAAGGAGCCACGCGACTTTAGTCGTGTGAGGAATTGCACAAAGTTATAAATACTTGTTCTGATAATATATATCTGAATAATGTATCAAACTACTTGTAATGTTTTGAGGTTATCCAAAGAGCAGTATAAGATAGTTGATACTTTGTCATTTCTCTCCAAAAACATGTATAATTATGGATTATACATGTCAAGACAGTATTATTTCAACAATGAAACATTGCTGAAATTCCGAGAGTGTAGAGAGATCTGCAAGGATAACAAGAATTATTCCCAACTACCTAATGATGCTGCACAGAATACGCTACAGGTGGTTGAACGATCAATGAAATCCTTTATTTCTTTGAAGAAGAAACAGGATCGAGGTTATTATCAAGCAAAGGTTAATCTGCCTCACTACTTGCCTAAAAACGGTAGATTTGCTTTGATCTTTCCAAAAGCACACCTATCTTGCAGAAATGGATCTGTATTGTTACCTACTTCTACAGCATTCCGTAAAGAACATAACCTCAAGAGAGGAGAGTTCCGTATTCCTATTCCTGCTCATATCAACCCAAACCAATTAATTGAACTCCGTATCCTTCCAGTTCATGGAGGTAAGTTCTATAAGTCTGAATGGGTATATGAAGTCAAGGAAGAACCCAGTTTAAACCAAGATAATTGGATGAGTATTGATCTCGGAATCAACAATTTTGCTACATGTGTAGACAATGTAGTCGGGACTCCCATCATTTATGATGGGAAGTATTTAAAGTCATTGAACCGATACTACAACAAAGAGATCAGTAAATATCAAAGTATTAAGGATAAACAAGGAATTCAAAAGGTTACTAACAAGATTGCTAAACTCTGGTTGAAACGGGATAGGCAGATCAACGATTTCATGAACAAAACAGTTCATTCGATAGTCGAATACTGTAAAACTCATGATATTGGTCATTTAGTGATCGGTGAGATCAAAGGGATCAAACAAGAATCCAACTTAGGTAGACGAAATAACCAAGTTATTTGTCAAACACCTTGGGGCAAGTTCAAGTCCAAACTAGAAGCCAAATGCAAATTAGCAGGGATTACATTTCATCTTGTAGATGAAAGTTATACTTCACAGACTGATGCATTGGTTCTTAATCCTATTGGGAAACCAGAATCTAATAATCGTAAGAAACGCGGATTGTTCCAGTCCAAATGTGGAAAACTCATCAATGCTGATGTAAACGGTGCATTGAACATATTACGTAAAGTATCCAGTGATTCTGTTGTAAAACAGATAATTG